>CAMBYP010000013.1 GCA_945872435.1 uncultured Mycoplasmatota bacterium | reverse complement strand
ATTATTTTACTTTACGATAACGATATTGATATTTTGTTTTTAATATTACATTTGGTGCTTTTGTCATTTCTTCAAGTGTTTTTCCGGTCGCTTTTTCAAAATCATTTTTATTCATATAATTTTCTAAATGTAATACTGAAGTGATACGATATTTAATACGATATCTAGAATTTACATTAATTCTTTCTTCACGATAAGAACGATTAGAATCATTTAAAGATGATTCATCTTCATAAGCACTCCATGTCGTATATTCCATTGTTTCATCATCACGATATGGATAATTTTCAGAAGGTTCTGAATCAAAACCACCATAATCTCTTTCGATTCCATTATAATAACGGTATAAATCATCTGTATAAGAATATACTGGTACAACTTTACTTGTATCTTGTTTATATCCTTTTCCTGGCTTAGTTGGATAATATTTTCCACTTTTCCAGTAAACTTTTTTCCCATTTACTTCTTTATACCAACGATAACCATCTGCTTCATCAATAGTACGATATTCTTTCTCATCTGGGTAATTAGGAGTCCAGTCTGTTGGTTCTGATGAAATTCTAGAATATTCATCCTTATAAGCATAACCAGGGACCGGTTCATTAGAATAAGCAGAATAATTATTATTTGGATATTTATAAAATAGCCATTGCTTATCACGATAAGAATAAGTATTTTTAATATCTTGTTCAATCGCAATTAATTTTCCTGGACTTGGAATTTCTGGCAAATAATCTTCATCCTTTGGTAAATAAATACCAAGCTTACTATCTTTTGCTTTTTCTACATCTTGTTCTTCTAACCAATCAGAATATTCTGTGTAATAATCTTCAAACGTATAATAATTAAAAGTTGTCTTAACATCAACATAATCGCCATCTTTTGGTTCTTTATCAGTCCACTCACCATACTCAGTATAATGTTTATCAGTTGTACAATAATTACAGTTTGTTAAATCTGTTACTTTTACATATTTTCCTTTTACTTTAGTAATTGTAACGGTTCCTTTACATACATCATCTTTTATTGTAATAGCTTCACGATTTAATTTACCACTTTCTTTAATTTCATCAGATGAAATAGTTACTTTATCACCATTTAATTTTGGTAAGTTTTCTTTATCTTCAGCAATTTGAAATGCAACCTTTGCAAATTCATTTTCAATTGATATACATTTATCATTTTTACTCTTTTTATATAAAAAAACAATAATAAAGATGATAATTAATACAACTAATGCGATAATAGAAACTTTTCGTGCTAATTTCACTGGATCTACAGGTTCTTTTACAATTGGTTGTCCTTTTTCATCTAAATAACCTTCTTGTTTCATGAATACACCTCTTAACTAATAAAATCATAGCATATTTCAAAAAAAAAAGAAAGAAATTATAGATGATATCTATAATTTCTATATATATAAGAACTCTTCTTTATAATATTTAGGTTTCCAAACTTTTTCTTCACTATACTTTTCGATGATTATCGCTTTATTTTCTTTTAAACTAGCTGGAACATCAATAATTCTTTGATTTCTTGAACCTTTAAATTTTAAATTTAAACTTTTCTGTTCTAATATAAATCTACCATCAATTAAAACATCTAATTGTTCTAATAATTTTAGTATATATGGATTATGATGTTTCATAACCATTAATTGTTCAAAAGTAAATCCAGTATAACACCAAACGTTATAACCTAATTTTTTTGCATGTTTTGCAATTTCATAACAAGCTTCTGGTTGAAATAGAGGGTCTCCTCCAGATAATGTAATTCCATCATGATTTTTCAAATCATCTAATTGTTTTTTTATATCATTGATAGAACAATCTATACCCTCTTCAAAGTTCCAGGTCTCTGGATTATGACAGCCTTTACAATGATGACCACATCCTTGTGTCCAAATAACAGCACGAATTCCTGGACCATCTACAATACTGTCTGTTTGTAAAGGTGCAGCAAGTTTAATTTTTTGCATTTCTAGCATTCAACGTGTGTTTTACACGATCTCTTTCTTCTGCTCTTTTTCCATTATTAAAGCGATCTACCGTTCCAACTAAATATCCTGTAATACGACGAATTCTTTCAAAATGAACTCCATCTTCTTCTGTTCTGCCACAACCTGGACAAACATCATTAATCACTCCGTTAAATCCACAAACTGGATCACGATCTACAGGGTGATTAATTGCTCCATAACCTACACCTGCTTCTTTCATTAAACGTACAACTTTTTCAAATGCTTCTACATTTTCTGTTGTATCACCATCTAATTCAATATATGTAATATGACCACCATTTGTAAGAGCATGATATGGTGCTTCTAATTCGATTTTTTTCGCTGCAGAAATATTAAAATATACTGGAATGTGGAATGAATTTGTGTAATATTCTCTATCTGTTACACCTTTTATTTTTCCATAAATTGCTTTATCAATATTTACAAATCTTCCTGATAATCCTTCTGCAGGAGTAGCAATTACAGAGAAATTTAAATTATATTTTTCAGAATATTCATCTGCTTTTTTACGCATAAATCCGATAATTTCAAGTCCTAATTTTTGAGCTTCTTCACTTTCACCATGATGTTTACCAATTAATGCTTTTAAACATTCAGCAAGACCAATAAATCCAAATGTCAAAGTACCATGTTTTAATAATTTACGAATACGATCTTGTGGTTTTAATTTTTCACCATCTGTCCATACTCCTTGTCCAAGTAAAAATGGAAAATTATAAACATGTTTTTTACATTGAATTTCAAAACGTTCTAATAACTGATCTTTTACAAGTTCCATATAATCTCCAAGTTCTTCATAGAATCCTTCCATATCTGTTTTATCATTTGTAACAATACCATGTTTAATACCAATTCTTGGAAGATTAATTGAAGTAAAAGATAAATTACCACGTCCTGGTGTTACTTCATTACCAGGATCTGTTACATCTCCCATAACACGAGTACGGCAACCCATATAGCCTACTTCTGTTTTATAATCTCCTTCTTTATAATATTGTAAATTAAATGGTGCATCAATAAATGAAAAGTTAGGAAATAATCTTTTTGCAGATACTTCACAAGACAAATGGAATAAATCATAATTTGGTTCTCCTGGATTATAATTAATTCCTTCTTTTACTTTAAAAATAGAAATTGGGAATATTGGAGTTTCACCATGTCCTAATCCTGCATCAAGAGCTAATAGATAATTTTTCATAACCATACGTCCTTCTGGAGAAGTATCAGTTCCAAAGTTAATACTAGAAAAAGGTACTTGAGCTCCTGCTCTTGAATGCATTGTATTTAAATTATGAATAAACGCTTCCATTGCTTGATAAGTAATACGATCTGTTTTTTGCAAAGCTTTTTGATATCCTAAACAAAGTATATTATGAACTTTTTCACTTCCTTTAGAATATACATCAAATTCTTCCATATCTACTTCTATTGAATTTAACTTATTAATATCTTTTGCAATTCTCTCCATGTTAATTAATGGTTTTAATTCTTCTAAATCTAAATAATCATTAATAATTTGTTTAAATTGTTTTTTAAATGTCTTTAATACACCTGGTGCTAAATAATAATCAAATGCTGGAATTGCTTGTCCTCCATGTTGATCATTTTGATTAGCTTGAATAGCAATCGCAGCTAATGCAGCATAAGACATAATATCATTTGGTTCTCTTAAATGACCATGTCCTGTTGAAAAACCACCTTTAAATAATTTATTTAAATCAATTTGACAACATGTAGTAGTACCCATTGCCATAAAGTCCATATCATGAATATGAATTGCACCAGAATCATGTGCATCAGCAAATTTACGTTTCATTAAATATGCTTTCGTAAATTCTTTAGAAATTGTAGCTCCATATTGAAGCATTGTTCCCATCGCTGTATCACCATCAACATTTGCATTTTCTCTTTTTGCATTTTCTTCGTGAGCTGATTTTAATCCTAAATCTTCAATTGTTTTTAAAAATTTATGTAATCTTTTATTATCAGAAAATAATTCACGTGATTGGTTTCTCTGTTCACGATATGCTTTAAATGATTCATAAACATCTTGGTAATGTTTTTTCTTTAATTCCTCTTCAATCATATCTTGAATTGTTTCAATCTTAATTTTTTCTTCTTTACCATATTCTTTTTTAATACGTTCCATCACTGCATGATATACTTTATTTACATCTTTTTCACTATATCCAACATCTTGTAATGTTGCATTTTCTTCAGATGGGATTAAACTATCAAATCCCTTTTTTATTGCAATGGCAATTTTAGTACCATCAAAATCAACTTTTTTTCCATTTCTTTTAACAACTTGTAATTCTAATACAGTATCTTCCATAATTCCTGTCATACTCTTCCTCCTACCTTAACTACTGCCATTATAACCATCAATTTTTAAAAAATCAAGCAAAAAGCGAACAAAATTTAAACTTTTTTTTGTTTCCTTTAAAAAGCGTTATTTTTCAACAAAAAATTGATTTACAAAAAAATGTAAATTTTCATTTCTTTACTTTTTTAGTTTTTTAATTTTCTTGTGTTTTTGGTTTTTTCTTTTATTTTCAACGTTTTATGTATTTTTTACACTTTTACTTTTTTTCATTTTTTAAATTATTTGTTTTTTTTATTTTTTTAAAATACATGTTTTTTCGATTTTTTCAGAATACAATTTGTGCCATTTATACACTATTGTTCTGATTTTTGTTCGCTTTTTTATTTTTACTCTTTTTTATCATCTTCTGGTATCTTAATTTCATTTTCAATAGGCACTTCTACAACATCATCTTTCAAAGATTCAGGATGATACTGTAATAAATTTTGTTTTTTTAAAGCTTCATAAATAGTTGGGGCTCCAATAAAACAAAATAAACTAATCCATAAACTATTTTTTATATTAGAATGATAAAACCATAAAGAAAAAGGAATACCTATTAAAAATGAAAATATTAAATTTAATATCCATATATGAACACAATGCTTTACACAGGAAAGTTTTTTAAATTTTTGTAATAATGCCATAACAATCACTGATAACACCAAACTAATCATTAAACAGTTTACAAAACTATCTGGTAATATATTTTCCATATTTCACTTCCTCAATATTTTATATGCAAAGTATGTATCTTTTTGTATTGATTTTACCTATTTTAGAATATAGTTTATTAGGAGTTGGTTTGATGAGAAAATGCTTTTTCATATTCATGTGTTTCATATTAGTAACTGGATGTACAAAAAAAGAAAAAGAAATAAAAACGATTATTGAAAAAAATAATAAAACATGTGTGGCTATCAATTATCCAATTACAAAAATTTCTAAATTAGATCAAGAGATTAAAAATACTGTACAAAAAAGATATGAAGATTTTTTAGAACAACAAAAAGAATTTGTATCCATTTCTAAAAATGCAGAATTCAATATGGACTATACTTATCATGAAATTGAAAATAGATATATAAATATTACACTTCAAAGTTTTTCTAATTCTAATTTACTATCTACTGCTAGAAATGATGTTGACACTTTTGTATATGATAAAAATAAAAATTCTTTCTTAACATTAAACGATATTGTAGCAAAATCAGAACAAAACAAATTAAAAAAAGTTATTTTAAAACAATTACAAAAACATTATCCAGACTGTTTATTAATAGATCAAGTAAAAGAAAATTTGTCAGATTTTTCTCATATTCATTTTACATTTGATGAAGAAAATTTTTGGTTTTATTTTGAGCCATATGAAATTGCAGCTGGTTATTTTGAGATTATAAAAATATCAATTCCCGTAGAGCAAATTGGTTTAACTATTGATATTTCTGAAGGTAAAACAAATAAAGAGTGGAAGGAAATAGAAACTACTACCAAAATCATAGATCCATATAAAAAAAGCATAGCTATCACATTTGATGATGGTCCCAGTCGTTATACAAATAAATTATTAGATATTTTAAAAAAATACGATGCAAGTGCCACTTTTTTTGTAATTGGAAATAAAGTAGAAATTTATTCTGATACTATGAGAAGAATGGTAAAAGAAGGAAACGAAATTGGAAATCATTCTTACAATCATAAATGGTTAACAAAATTAAATGAAGAAGAGTTTTTAAGCCAAATCAACATGACACAACAAATTATAAAAAAAATCACTGGTTTTACTCCAAGATTAATGAGACCAACTTATGGAGCTTGCAATCAAACATTAAGAAAACGTTCAAAATTGCAAATTGTCATGTGGGATGTAGATACCAGAGATTGGGAAACTCATAATATATCTAAAATTTTAGAACAAACAATAAAAAATACAAAAGATGGTAGTATTATTTTAATGCATGATACAAAAGAAAATACCGTCCTCCTTTTGGAAAAATTATTAAAGGAATTAAAAAGTAAAGATTATCAATTTGTTACAGTGAGTGAATTAGAAAAAATAAAACAAATAAAGCAAAATGAAAAATAGTAGTAATATTAATTTAGTAAGTTTATTAACTTTGCAAGAATATGCTTCTTTTGGTTATATTATTGCAAGTATTGTAGCTATTATGCTAGCAGAACATCGAAAAAAAATGATTACCAATCAAAAAACCATCATGAATACAAAGGAAGCGAATTACTTAAATATTTTTAACCATGTTGGAATTTTAATATTAACACTTACTTTTCTTTATGTAAATCAAATTACTTTAAAAAATGTCGAAGATAACAATGAGAATACTTCTTTACTATCCTTGCAATATGACGCTTCTATTTTAAACGTACTAGCTGCTATTTTAGTATTATATGTGATTTTAAATAGTTCTAATAATAAAATCAGTAACATCGAAAATCCAGAATTATAAAAAATAGACACCATTTCTATGGTGTCTATTTGCTTTTCATGTTTTTTAATATTTGATTTAATTCTTCTTCCATGGAGTTAGAAATTTTTACTTTGGGATTACAATCAAGCATCGTAAATAAATTAATAATTTGTCTTCTTGTTAATAAATTTTTATTAGTTGGAAAGAAAGCATCTGGAATAATCATATCTTTTTTCCAAGATAAATCTGGAGCAGAAAATGGAATGTACCCTTTTTCTTGAATCAAATATTCCATTTCTTGCCCTAACGAATAATGTTCTTTTTCTTCTTGCCAACAACTACTATAACCTTTTTCTATACGTTCTTTCTTTTCCTGTTGAAAAAAGAAGACACTATTCACTAATTGTTTGGCAAACATGGTATGACTTACCACTTTACTATTTTTATCACATGTATCTCTTACAATATAAATATCTTCCATCGTTTCATCATTACTTGGTAATATAAATAATTGTGGATCCATAGGTGCATCATAAATTGGATAGGTATTAAAATCGTATTTAGCACCATCTACTTCGATTATTTTTTCCATATTTTCACATCTTAAAATAAGCTTAATTGGCTGGACTCATCCATGTTATCTAACATATGCATCATGCGCATCTTTTCAATTAAAGTTCCAGAAACTTTCCCTCTTTTTTGTAAATCTTCAATGCTTAAGAAAGGATTTTTTTCTCTTTCTTCTACAATTTTTTCTGCTACAGTAAGTCCTAATCCATCAATGGTTCTAAACGGTGGAATCAGTGTATGGTCATCTTTGATTGCAAAGTTTTTAGATTGACTCTCTGTTACGGATAATGGAGCAAACTTAATTCCTCTTGCAGTTGCCTCTAATGCAATTTTTAAAGAATCAATAATATTCATTTCTTTATTCGTTGCTTCTTTTCCTTTAGCTTCTAATTCTGCAATTTTATTTTTAATCGCATCATATCCTTTGATCATTGTTTCAATATCAAAATCATCTACACGAACAGAAAAATAAGAACAATAATACCAAAGTGGATGATGAACTTTAAAGTATGCAACACGAAAAGCGCTAATTACATAAGCTGCTGCATGGGCTTTTGGGAACATGTACTTAATTTTACCACAAGAATCAATAAACCATGGTTCTATACCTGCTTCTTCCATTTCTTTTTTATATTCTAACCATTGATCAGGTTGCTTACTTGCTTTTCCTTTACGAACAAATTCCATAATTTTAAATGCTTTTTTTGGTTCCATTCCATTGTACATTAAATATACCATGATATCATCACGACATCCTATAACTTCTTTAAATGGAACAACATTATTACGAATTAATTCTTGAGCGTTTCCTAACCATACATCCGTTCCGTGTGATAACCCTGATATTTTAATCAGTTCTGAGAAAGTTGTAGGTTTCGTATCCACTAACATTTGAATAGTAAATTTGGTACCAAATTCAGGAATTCCTAATGTACCAGTTGGGCAGTTAATTTGTTCTTTTGTTACCCCTAATGATTCAGGTCCACAAAAGATTGCCATCGTTTCTTTATCATCTAAAGGAACTTTTGTTACATCCATTCCAGATAAATCTTGTAACATACGTAAATGAGTTGGATCAACATGTCCTAAAATATCCAGTTTTAATACATCTTGATCAATTGCATGGTAATCAAAGTGAGTAGTACGCCATAAACTAGTCGGATCATCTGCAGGAAATTGAAATGGTGTAAAATCAAATACATCCATATAACCTGGTATTACAACAATTCCACCCGGATGTTGACCAGTCGTTCTTTTTACTCCTGTACAACCTAAAGCAATTCTCTCTACTTCAGCAGTACGCATTGTAATCCCTTTATCTTCACAATATCCTTTTACAAATCCAAAAGCTGTTTTATCAGCAACTGTACCAATCGTACCAGCACGATAAACATTATCAACACCAAACAATACTTTTGTATATTCATGGGCTTTCCACTGATAATCACCAGAGAAATTCAAATCGATATCAGGTACTTTATCAGCATTGAATCCTAAGAATGTAGCAAAAGGCATGTCTTGTCCTTCTTTATTCATCATGGTTCCACATTTTGGACATTCTTTATTTGGCAAATCAAATCCACTTGAATACTTAGAACCTAACATTTCTCCATTTTCTTCAAAAATACTATGTTTACACTTTGGACAAACATAATGGGCTGGTAGTGGATTTACTTCTGTAATTCCCATCATTGTTGCTACAAAACTACTTCCAACGGAACCACGACTACCAACTAAGTACCCATCATCGTTAGAATGCTTTACTAATTTTTGTGCAATTAAATAAATTACATCAAATCCTCCACCAATAATTCCTTTTAATTCCTGTTCAATACGATCAGCAATTAATTGTGGTAATGGATCACCATATAATTCATGGGCACGCCCATAAACAAGTTCTTTTACTGTTTCCACTGAATTTTCAATTTTAGGAGAAAATGGGATACCACCTGTTTCAATAATTACCTCAATAATTTCTACCATATCAGCAATTTTATTTGGATTTGTAATTACAATTTCTTTTCTTAAATCTTCATCTAAAAAATTAAAATCTTCTAACATTTCTTCTGTTGTTCTAAAATGTTGTGATGGGATTTCACGAATATTGTTACGTGCAAGTGGATGTCTTCCTCCACCTGGTACCTTTTGATTTACAATAATTTCACGATATAATTTATCGTCACGATTTAAATGATGAACATCTCCTGTTGCAACAATTAATTTACCAGCTGCTTTTGTTGTTGTAATGACTTTCACAATATTGTCTATTAATTCTTGCTTATTCGCAAAATCATTCATTTGTAATAAATGATCATAGCATTCTGGTGGTTGTACTTCTACATAATCATAAAAATGAATCATATTACTTAATTCTTCTTCACTTTTACTTCTAGCTTGTGTAAATATTTCACTTTCATAGCAACCACTACCAATTAATAATCCTTCTCTTAATCTTTGAATTTCACTTCTTAAAATTCTTGGTGTTTTATACAAATATTTGGTATTTGCTAAACTAATAATTTTAAATAGATTTTTTAATCCTACTTTGTTTTTACATAAAATATTAATATGATATGGGCGACCATATTTATGTATTTCATCTTTTGATACTAATTTATCTAAATCAGACATTTTTTCTAAATTACGATCTGATAATTTTTTCATCATCTTATGAAAGACAAGAGCTGTTCCCTCTGCGTCATAATCTCCTCTATGATGTGCAGATTCATCCCATGGAACATTGTATCTTTTCACAAGAGCAGACAGACTATGACGTGCAAAAGTATTATCTAATGTACGTGATAATTCTAATGTATCAATTACTGGGTTTTGAAATGTTCCTAAATTATATTTCCTATATGCCATTTCCAAAAAAGAAACATCAAATTTTGCATTATGCGCTACCATTGGTAAGTCTCCAAACCATTCAATGAATCTTTTTACTGCATTTTCCTCATTATCTTTATCTTGTAACATTTCATCAGTGATATTTGTTACATCAATAATTTTTTGTGGCAATTTTCTTCCTGGATTGATTAATTCATCATACTTTTCAATAATTTCCCCATTTTTTATTTTAACTGCTCCTATTTCAATAATAGAATCGCCACCACCGGCATTAAACCCAGTTGTTTCAAAATCAAATACAACATATGTATTATCTAACATAATTGTATCATTTGGTCTTACTACAATATTAACTTCATCATCAATCATAGTAAGTTCAGTTCCATATATAGCTTTAAAGGGAGTTTCCCCTTCTTTTAACCCTTTATTGATATCACAAATTAAATGATATACTTCTGGAAAAGCTTGTGCTCCATTATGATCTGTAATTGCTATCGCTTTATGGCCCCATTTTTTAGCAGTTTTTACTAAATCTTTGGCATCAACCACACCATCCATTTGACTCATTTTGGTATGAGCATGTAACTCAACTCTTTTTTCGTTCGCTTGATCCATTCTTTCTTCAATTTTTTTATCAATCATTAAAATATCACGTGCAGTAAATGTAAGTTCTTTAGAATATTGATCATCTTTTGTATTACCACGAAATAAATAAAACTTTCCTGTCTTTAATTTTGGTAATACTTCTGAAGCTTCTTCATCATCATGTAAAAATAATTTTACATAAATACTATCTGTATAATCCGTCACTTTTAATGTCACAATTTTTAATTCGGTTTTGGTCTCACGAACATCTATTCCAAAAATTGTTCCTTCAATTGTAATATTATTCATTTCTCCAATAATATCATGAATATGCATAGAATCTGTATCAATGGTTCTACCAATTACTACATCTGGATTACTACGATCAATCACTGTTTTCTTTTGATAATTTCCTTTTGTGAAATGATTCTTTTTTGGTTCTTCTGTGCTTGTGACCTGTATTGGTGTTGCTTCGACTTTTTTTACTTCTTCTACTAAAGTTTTTTCAATTTCTCTTTGTACTTGTAATCCTTGTTCTTCATCAATTTTTATTTCAAATGAAACATTTTGATACCCAGCTTTTTTCAAAAGTTTAGCTAAATCCTTCTCTATGGAACGGAGTTTCATTTCTTCTGCTTTATTAGCAACTGTAATTGTCGCCCAATCATCTTCATAAGACACTTTTGAATCCATTAACAATTCTATTAGTGGATTTTCTTCTTTCATAGTTTCTAAAAATGTAAAATAATAATCTTTAAATAATTGTGATGATATATTCTTAACTTCAAATGAAGCAGAAACTACACGACAACTTGGAAATGAATCTTTTAATCTTTTTTGAAAATCAATATAAAATTTTACTGGTAAAGTTTGATCAATATGAATATAGAAACAATACATATCATGATTTTTATTTCCAATAATTCTTTCTAATACTCCATGATTAAAATGTTTTTTTTCTTCCTCTGCCAAATGCATTTGATTACATAAAATTTCTAATTTATCATTCATAAGATCACCCTATTTGTTATTGTACCAAAAAAAAAAGTCGAAGAAAATCTTTTCTTCACTTTTTATAAATGTTTTTGTTTATTCTTTTCTTTTACAACACGTAGTAATTTGTCACGAAAAATATCATATGAAATTGGGAAATTATTTTCCTGTAACCATTCTAAAATTTTATATTGTTCAGCACTTGTAAAAGCAACTCCATTGATTACAATACTATCTGAAATAGAATCAGTCACTCTTCCCGAATGAATAGATTGTTTATGAAAAGAACGTAAAATATCATTTTCTTTTTTGGTATAATAGCGTTTCATAATTTTTAATAAAAATGGATATGGAAATTTAATATTTTCATAATAATCTATTAAATCCGGTGTTTCTCCTTCTTTTTCAAATTCTTTTACAATTTGTTCTGCTTTTTTGTAAATTGGATTAATGAATTGAAACAATCTCTCGATATTTTCCTTTGAGTTTTCTTGTGCTACAAATTCTTCAAAACGTGCACATAATTCTGGCTCATATCTTTTTAAATAAGCAATATTATATGTCATCTCAGATTGTACAATACCTGTATATTCACAGTGTAAATCATATACTGGAATTGGATTTGCACTAGATAAATAAAATTCTATAAAATCTACTGCTTTTCTTATTCTTTCCATTTTTTCTTTTTCTTTGATTTTCATTGCTAATTCTTTTTGGTTTTGTAATTTTTCAGTCTCTTTGTTATATTTTTTAGCTAACGTTTCTATATATTGATATTCTTCTGGTATATATTGTTGATATCTGTCTAGTTTTTGTAATAATACATTAATTTGTTTTACTTTAATATTACGTCTTTCTAAGTATTTTATAGCATATTCAAATGACATGTTTTTTGTTCTCATGACAGTCAAATAATCTTGTAGGCCATGAACTCTCATAACTGATTGATAAATTTTTCTTTCTTCTTTTGTTGCAATTTGATATACATAACGTTCTTTCATTGTATATACTTCTGAACTTGAGAATACTTGATCTAAAAGTTTTACAGTGTCCTCTAATAATTCATTATGTAAGTAATATTCATAAGCAGCTTTTTCATAATCTAATTTTGTATATTTTTCCATAATTATCCCCCTCTTTTGCCGGTAGGCTCTATACTAACAAAAAAGAAATGATTTGTCAATTATGAAATCATTTCTTTTTTTAAATAATTTGTACGATGTTTTGCAATTTCATTTGGAAAACTACCAGTTACAACTACTAATGAATTATCTTTTAAAGCAAATTTAGTTTTTGCCTTTTGTATACATTTTTCAATAATTTCATCAATATTATCAATTGCAGTTTCACTTTCTATTTTAGAAATAATTAACATATCTTCACGTTGTTGTTCTTTTAAAATTTCACGGACTTGTAAGACATCCTCTTTTTCATCTACAAAAGAAAGAGCTAAATAATCTCCATCATGTTTACATGCATAAATAATATCTTCTCTATCTTGTTCACTAATAAATGGTACATTTAATGAAACTCCAGGGACATTAACTCCTTTACGATCCAAAAGAATACCACCACTAATAATCGTACATGTTAGTCCATCTTTTTCTTTACTAATCACTTCTAATTCCATTAATCCATCTTCTAATAAAGTATGAGCTCCAACATGGATATCATCTAATGCATCTTTATAATTTACAGTAAATGCTTCTTCTGTACTAATGATATCATCTTTAACAATACGAATTGTATTTCCTTCTACTAAAGAAATACCTCCTTCTTTTGTTTTTCCTGTCCTAAAATCAGGTCCCTTTGTATCATATAAAATTGCTACATGTTTTTGTAACTTTTTATTTGCTTTTTTTACTAAAGAAACAACTGTTTCACGTTCTTCTTTCGTAGTATGAGAAAAATTAATACGAGCTACATTCATACCGTTTAACACCATGTTTTTAAAGCTTTTTCATAATCATTACTTGCTGGTCCTATACTACAAATAATTTTTGTTTTTTTCATATTATCTACTCCTTACTTCTTTAATATCAATAAAAATCTATCTTTTCCTGACATGTCCTTTTCTACCGTAACACTCGCTTCAGGAAATAATGTTGTCGCATAATTTAATAAATGTTCTTTTTGTTGATAACCAATTTCGAACGCTAACAAATATTTTTCATTTAAATATGGTTTTATATTTTCTAAAATTTTATGATAACACTCATATCCATGATCATTTGCAAATAAAGCCAAATGTGGTTCATACTTATTTACAATGTCCATAACCATAGAATCATTTCTATCTATATAAGGTGGATTACTAATTACACAATCAAATTTTCCCTCTAATGGTTGTAATAAATCTCCTAATTTCCAATCAATCTGAACTTGATTTCGCACTCCATTTTTTTTCGCTACTTTTAAAGCTTCTGAAGAAATATCTACTCCTACCACCGTTGCTTTTGGAAACATCTGTTTCATAGTAATAGCAATACAGCCACTCCCTGTACCAATATCAGCAATTGTCAAATCATTTTTACCCCAACTTTTTAATATTTGAATCACTCGATCACATAATTCTTCTGTTTCAAAACGAGGAATTAATACAGATGGATTCACTTCTATATTAGAATGGTAAAAATCAACATGACCAACCACATATTGAACTGGTACTCCTTCTAACACTTGATTTACTTGTTCTTCTAAACGACTCTGATCACCATATTTTTCTAAATAATGAAATAATGAAAGATTAACTCTTTTAGATAAAAAGAGCTCTTTTAATTGAGCCTTTGTCTTCATTATAATGCTTCCTTTAATTTTCTTTCTTGATCAGCATTAATTAAAGCTGTAATAATTTCTTCTAAATCGCCTTCCATAACACGATCTAATTGTTTTAAAGTAAAACCAATACGATGATCAGTAACACGATTTTGAGGATAATTATAAGTTCTTATCTTTTCTGAACGATCTCCAGTTCCTATTTTTGTACGACGTTCTAATCCTTCTTGTTCTTCTTTTTTACGTACTTCTTCTTCATAAACTCGAGCACGTAACATTTGTAATGCTTTTTCACGGTTTTTAATTTGACTTCTTTCATTTTGACATGTAACAACAATTCCTGTTGGAATATGAGTCATACGTACTGCACTATCAGTAGTATTAACATGTTGTCCTCCTGCTCCACTAGAACGATATACATCTACTTTTAAATCCGCATCTTTAATTTCAATATCTACTTCATCTGCTTCTGGCATAACAAGTACAGTTGCAGTCGATGTATGAACTCTTCCTTGTGTTTCTGTAGCAGGGACTCTTTGTACACGATGAGCACCACTTTCATATTTCAATTTAGAATATACGCTATCCCCTTTTACCATAAATTGAATTAATGAATAACCACCCATTTCACTTGGATATTCTTCTAAAACCTCTATTTTCCAATTTTCTTTTTCAGCATATTTTGAATACATACGGAATAAATCTCCAGCAAAAATATTTGCTTCATCCCCTCCGGCAGCTCCTCTAATTTCTACAATAACATTTTTACCATCCATAGGATCTTTAGGAAGTAATAATACTTCTATTTCTTTTTCTAAAATGCTTTTTTCCTGTTCTAATTGAGTTAGTTCTTCTCTTGCAATTTCTCCCATTTCTTCATCATGAAGCATTTCTTTAGCATCTGTAATTGCAGTTTCTAACTTTTTATATTTTTGATATGCTTCATAAGAATCTTTCAACATTGCTTGTTCTTTTGTTCTTTTTAATGTTTCTTTTACATTTGAAATAATTTCTGGTTTCATTAGTTCTTCATTTAATTCAAGATAACGCTTTTCAATCATCATTAATCTCTCTATCATGAGTATTCATCTCCTCACTAAATTCCACTAAATTATACTATAAAATCTATGATTTAACAAGTAAAAAATGCT
Source organism: uncultured Mycoplasmatota bacterium (assembly GCA_945872435.1). Taxonomy (GTDB): domain Bacteria; phylum Bacillota_I; class Bacilli_A; order RF39; family UBA660; genus UMGS2016. Next base: position 10,579 of record CAMBYP010000013.1, on the reverse strand, counting down.
TATCCTTAAGCAGGATAAACATTTTTCATATATTCTTTACTCATCATATGATTTTTCTCTTTTAAATTTTCATGTTGATAATAGGAATAAGGTTTCATGCTAGTATTTTTTTCATCTTCGGAAGACATTACCATTTTCTTACTTCCTTTTGTTAAAATATTTTTAATTTCTACTCGCCCTTTATGATCTGTTTTTTCCTTATTATAAACAGATAATAAATTTTCAATTACCAATTTTTTAGGATCATTATCACGATACATTTGAACACGTTTCTTCAAAGATGACATAAATTTATCAATTGTAATAAATTCAATACGGTCATGTAATCTGGCTGATTCAATATACTCACAAATTAAAACAGCAATATATTCAATACTTTCCATACCAGCTCCATAAGGATTTTTATGAAATCCGAAAGCTTTTATTTCATCAAACTTGATATCATTATGAAATCTTTTTAAAAATGGATTTGGTTTCATAATATTTAAATAAATAAGTGGTTGACGTAAACAATATTTTCGTATTTGTTTAGCTGCTTGCTCAGTTTCTACAAAAATTCTGATATTTGCATTCGTATGATGCGTACTAACCTTCATTTCTGCTGGTATTTTATGTTCTAATAAATAATCAATAAAAAGAATTGAAACGGTATCACTAAATGATGATTGAACAGGTACAATAATCTCATAATTTCTCAATTTACGATGTGGATTATTCTTATCATTAATTGATAATTCTATATATGGTGGAAAAAAACCTCCCTTAGATAAATAACATGTTTGATCTTTCGTATCTTGAAATATGTCACGACGATTTAACATTGGGTATTCTATTTTTTCACCAGCATTTTTTACTCCAAACTGATTCAAATTTGACATAATTGTACGTAATTCAACTTCATCATGTGGTTTTATTTCCACTTCTTTACGAATTTTATCAAAAAATAATTTCATTTCATCATATTGATCTACATAACTATTCATATTGAATCCCCCCTCAATTGAAATAGTGGTATATCATAACACAGAAATGAATAGTTGTCAAGTATTTGTCCACCATCATATATTCTATTTCTTTTCAAAACTAATTTATAGTATAATGAAATAAGTAATATAGTATAAAGATAGAAGGTGTGACTATGAGTTCAAAAAAGAAGAAAAAGAAAAAAGAATTAGAACAATTAGAAGATGAATTAGAACTTGATACTTTATTTGATTCTCTTTCTAAAAATGATATCAATGAAGCAAAAAAAGATAGTTTTGAAAATGAATTAGATCATCCTGAAGATATTTTAAATCAAATTGACGAAGAAAATAATCATATTTTTCAAAGGGAAATCGATCACCCAAAAGATATGAGAAAATCAGATGAACAAAAAGAAAAAGTAATCAAAGAAGTAGAAAAAGTTAGAAAAGAAATCAAAAAAAATCAGCGCCAATCTAATTTCTTATCTACATTTTTATTATTTGTAACAATGGTATTAGAAGCTTGTTATTTAGGTTATAATATCCTATATATGGCAGAAGAAAAAAATCAATTATATTTAATTATCAATAGTATTTTTCTTTTAATTGTTACTGGTTCATTTGGTTTAGGCGTATTTGTTAAAGAAGAAAAAAATCATCGCATTATGAATGTTATCACATCATTTCTATTTGTTTTATTTATTAGTTTTAATATATTAGTTACAACGAATGTTATAAAATTACCTACAAAATCTGTAGTACTTGATTTTAGAAATCAACAAGTAGTAAAAGCAATGAAATGGGCAAATAGTCATAATATTAATTTAACAACCAAATATGAATATAGTGATGAATTCAAAACAAATACAATTATGAAACAAAGTGTAAAACCAAATACTTTAACAGAAAAAGTAAAATCAATGGAAATTGTAGTATCAAATGGTCCTAACTATGACTTAGAAGTAAATATTCCCGACATGATTGGTTGGAATGTCGATGAAGTTGTAAAAATTATTAAGAAAAATAAATTAAATAATGTTACAATTGATTATGAATTTAAAGATGATATTAAAAGAGATGAAGAGTTTGAACAAAGTAAATCTGGTAAAATGAAACGTAGTGATGAATTAAAATTAAAATTTTCACTCGGAAGTGAAGCTGATTTAAAACCAGTTGAATTAAAAGATTTATTTAATATGGATGAATTTGATGCAACATTATGGTTAAAAAGAAATGGAATTAAGTATGAAATTATATATGAATATAATGATGAAATAAAAAAAGGAAATGTTATAAAAACAGATCCTAAAAAAGGAACTGTAATTAAGCAAAGTGAAATGACTGTAAAAGTGTATATATCAAAGGGAGAGAAAATTAAAGCTCCTGATTTTACAAAAATGTCCTTAGAAGAAATAGAAGATTGGGCTAATCAATATCAAATAGAAATTAATTATAGCAGCGAATATTCTAGTACTGTAAAAAACGGAAATGTAATTCGTGCTAGTGTAAAAAAGAACGATATCATAGAAGAAGGTTCTACTGTTTATATTGTTACTTCAAAAGGACCATTAAAAATGATTAGTTATAGTGATACAGATATTGATAAAATTAGAACTTTTGCAAGTGAAAATGGTTTACAATTTGTCTTGAATGAAGAGTTTCACGATAGCATCGAAAAAGGAAAAATCATTAGTGTAGATAAAAAAACAGGACAAACTCTTAGTCAATCCGAAACAATTACAGTAATCGTTTCTCTTGGTAAAAAGAAATCAATTCCTAACTTCATAGGAATGACAAAAAACGAAGCAAAAAAAGCATGTGATAATAATGGACTTAGTTGTACATTTAATTATGCTTATTCAACAAAAACAAAAGATACTGTTATTTATCAAAACAAAACTGCTGGTAGTGAAGTTGCCGAAGGTACAAGTATTACATTAACAATTAGTAATGGAAAACAATCTTCATCTGGTGGTAATTCAAGTAGTGGTGGTAATAGTTCATCTGGTGGTGGTTCAAGCAGTGGTGGCAATACCCCATCTACTCCAGATCCAGAACCAGTTTGTAATTCAGTTACAATTACGATTCAAAGTTCATTAAATGGTAGTAGTTTAAATGAAACTGCTGGAAATTATAGAAGAGCATATCCAGGAATTAAATTTAACTTTGTTCCAAAATCTTCAAATGTAGGAACAAATGGAATGGTTCATCCTGATACAGCTAGTAAAAGAGTTCTAACAGGTACAACCTGTGATACATTTACAATTTATGTAATTCAAAATTAAAGAAAGTATTAAATACTTTCTTTTTTTAACAAAAAAATCAAGTACAGTCAATACTTGATTTTTATTTTACTATCAATTCAATACGATATCTCTTATTATAATTTACTTCAAATGAATATTTTTTTCCATTTATGTTCGCAGTCACTTTAGAGAAATCAGTAAACAATTGATCATTTAATTCTCCATAATCAGAAACATTAGCATCTGTTTGAATATAAATAGCATATCTACCTGGTTCTAAATTGCTAATATCTATGCTTTTTTGATACCAAGCACGTGACTTATCTAAATGATCAGGAGATGGTAATTTTACCTCATATTGACCATTTTCTGCACGTCCTACAATAGAACCTAAAGAATGTTCTGTTCTTTTATAATTTGAAGTATTTTCGAAAATAATAGAACGTTTTACAGTAGCATTTGCACTTAAATTACTTCCAGAGCTAAATGCATTTCCATATAAATACAATTGTTGGTTAGAATTAAACTTTAATTCTTCTAGCTGACCATATTGATTTGATAAAGCAGATGTTGTCTTTTTTCCTATTTCCTCGTCACGAATGATTAATTCTACTCTTCTATCTTTATCAAAATAATTATTTCTTGTCATTAAATACTTACCATCACGATTCATGGTAGTAACTTGTTCTCCAAACATTTGATTATTTACAATATTTTTAGAATATATTCCATCTTTTACAGCAATAATCCAAATCTTATAATCACCAGCTGGAACTTGGAAATCAATATTTCCTTCAAACCAACTATAAGTATAATCTATGCCATCACTAGAAGGAGTCTGATATGTAATATCATTTTTATCAGTAATTCTAGTTAATGGCTGCATATTTGTCTCAGAACCATTATCAATATTTTCTAACATCACATAATAATCAATTTGATCATTCACTTTATGACTTGTTCCATCAATCGTAGAAAAACCTTTTATTTTTAATTTACCATCTTGTTGTTTTAAATATTCTAAATCAAAACGTCCTTGTTTTTCTTCTAAATCATCTAATGATAATTCTTTCCATACTGCTTTATATGTTGTATTTTCCGTAGCAGCTGTAATTTCAGGATTCCATTCTTGGAAAATATAACCCTTTTTCGTTGGTATATTTACTGTAGGTTTTTGATTTTCTTCAACATTTACAGTTAATGTATCTTTCCCATTTTCAAATTTACCACCATCTGCATCAAAGACAATTTCGTAAGTTTTTACTTTTTCCCATACTGCTTTATATGTTGTACTTTTACTAGCAGCAACAATTTGTGGATTCCAACCTGAAAATTTATAACCTTTTTTCGTTGGTGCTTGTGGTTGTTTTGGCATTTCACCTTCTATGGTTTTCACTGTATATGTGGATAATCCATCACTAAAACTTCCACCATTAGCATCAAATGTAATCGTATATTCTTCTTTTATTTTTTGCCATACAGCTTTATATGTTGTATTTTTACTAGCCGCAATTATTTCTTGATCCCAACCAATAAATTCATATCCTTCTCTTGTTGGAGTTTCGCTTATCTGTGGTTTTTGTCCTTCTAATGTATTTACTGTAATTTTAGATTGACCATTTTTAAATTTTCCGCCATTAGCATCAAACGTAATATCAAATTTTTGAAGTACTTTCTCCCATACAGCTTTATATGTTTTATTTCCTGTTACTAATGAAATCTCACTATTCCATCCAACAAATGTGAATCCCTCTCTTGTTGGAGCTTTTGGTTCGTTTGGTTTACTACCTTCTTCTACAGATTGTGTTTTTGTTGTACTTCCATCTTCAAATTTTCCTCCATTAGCATCAAATGTAATATTATATTTTTGTGGATTCATACTTTTCCATACAGCTGTATATGTTTTATTTGATTGAGCTGGCATCACTGTTTCGTTCCATCCAGCAAATATATAACCATCACGACTTGGATTGCTTACTTCAGGAACGGTATATTCTTCTACTGTAATTTTCTTTGTAGAAGCTTCACCATCATCAAATTTTCCTCCATTTGGATTAAAATCTATCGTATAACGTTTTTTCATATCTTTACCAGTACTCTTATAACTAATGATACTAGAATGAATATAACCGTAATTACTATTAAAATCATAAGCACCATTATCACGTTGTAAATCATTTCGCCCTGGTAATAATGTTGGATCTGTTTGAACTTTATACCATGTTCCTTCACTATTTTGAACAGTATCTAAAATAATAAATGGAATATTTTTATTTTTCGTAGTTTGATATAATGACTTAGATGTAGTCGATGCTTCTTTTTTAATATTATAATTTCCATTATTTCCTTTAATACCAACTGTATATTTTTGATAATCTTGCATTCCATAAGCTTTATCAAAATTATAATAATATGACGCTTCTTTTTCACCCCAATATGGATCAGATGCATATTTTACATTAAAACCACTCTCTTTATTTCCAAAATGTCCGCCTTGAAAACGATTCAAATAATCTAAGGGATCCACATACCCTTCAGAAATTACATTTTTTGTAAAATATCGAATCCCTTGTTTTACAGTTGGAAAAGAAAGAGCATTTCCTGTATTACTATCAAAAGCAGCCATACCAAATAAATTATTTTTGTTATAGGCAATTATACTTTTTCCCATTCCACTTTCATTTTTCGCAAGGCCAAGAGACATCATACTGTTTACCCCATATTCACCTTGATATTCAATAAAAGAAAGATGTTCTCCATAAAGATGTGATTCTCCAGCTTTTGCTGGGTATGAGGTCATTTTACTATGATAAGTTGAAAAATCTTTTTTTAAATCTTCACTTATATAATTACTAATAGTTCGAGCTGGTAGATATAAATAATAATTATAATATGGATTATTTGCATTAATTGCTCGATAATTTGTTCCGCCCTTATAATCATCTATCATCATTTTAAATCCATCTAAATTATCTGGATAAAAATAAATTCCATCATAACTATAATAAGTTCCTTCTTTCATACCACTTGGAGCAGGTCCTAGTGTAATCACACTTGCAGAATTATAATAATTGACATCCGTCTGCATTACATGTTTTATTTCTCCATTTTCTATAACATAATTAGAAATATACGTTGTAACAACTTCTGGATCCATATTTCTAATTTCTACTTCACTTGGATTTACATACCCAATTGATCCAGATAATTTAAATTTTACTTTCCCATTTTCAATACCTAAAAAAGCTGCATCTGCACCATAACAACCATTTGTATATCCTGCTCTTCCACTATCAGTTGTATAATGAGTGTTTATTTCGCAATCTTTTGTTTTAAAATTTACAACTGCATATGTAGGATATTCTTGAGCATTTACTTTTGGAATATATGGAGGTATCAAACTAAGTGATAATAAAATAGTGCATAATATACTTGCCATCAATTTTTTTATTCTTATTTTCATATAACCCTCCCTACTTTCCTTCATTATAGTTTATTATATCAAATTATCTATTTTTTGTATATGAAAAAGCAATGACTTCACATAGTACTTTACATAAAAAAGGAGCCACAAACCTGTAGGCTCCTAACATACCAATCACGATTGGTATACTATAATATATGCTATATATTTTTACTTATGAATTACCTTTCTCATAATAAATTTTATCTTGTTCTTTTAATTTTAAATAATACATTCCTTTCTTTTCACAAGTAAAAATCAACTCTTTTTTTTGACATTGTCTTAATAAAATATCATATTGATTTTGTAATTCTTTAAGTTTATTTTCTAATTCTGTTATTTTAGTGGCATCTATTGGTTCTTGTAAATTTTCTTCTTTTTGAAAACCATTTAACCCTACTTGTTTTATCACAGATGGATAATCAACATAGCAATAATCCATATCCACACTTCCTTCAATTCCCAAAATTTTTCCACTACTGGAATATTGCCACATTCCCGCATCGTATCCTAACACATTATTATAACGAGCAACCCATTTTGCATATTGATTTAACTCAGAAGAATTCAACTTAGTTTCCCACCAATTTAAATTTGCATACACACCTACATAATAGCCAAGCGATTGTAACTTATTACAAAAATTAGTAACAATTTTCGTTAATTCCGCATTTGACAAATTGGCCTGTACTTTATCTTCTATATCATAATAAATCGGATATTCTAATTTATAATTTTTTATAAGTCTTAAAACATGATCTACTTCACTATTCGACCAATCTATATTATCCGCATAACTATATAAATAAACCCCAAAAGGAATCCCTAATCTCGTACACTCATCAGCATTTCTTTTAAAATAAATATCATCTTGAGTTTCTCTATTTGCTCCATAACCGCACCTTATAATTACATAATCAATTTCATTTTTTACTGTTTCCCAGTCAATTACACCTTGATGGCTTGATACATCAATCCCTCTTTTCATTCTAATCACCCAATTTATTTTATGTAAAAATTTTTATATTTTGTAGGTATTTGTAATTTGTAAACTATAAAAAGCTATGATATAATGAAATTAGTTGGGGCTGTTTTGGTTTCGACGGATATGAAAAAGCCTAATTCGGCAAGTCGTAGGTACACGTTACGTACAAACAGAAAATAACTGGAAAAAATAAATTAACTAACATTCTTAGTAGATTAAGTAGCGCTTTCGCTACTCCTACTTTTGCCTAAGATAAGTGCAGGAATGGCTCTTCTTTTTCTTTCTCCTATTGGGAATTTGTAAGGGCTCGAATAAATAGGATATATTATTATTTAGCTTGGAAATAATAATGAATCTCACAAGCTTACTTATAAAATAGGTGTCCATTACTAATTTTTATAAGGAAATATTCAATGGACTAAACTTGTAGATGGTTAGGGAGTTTTATATTCGGACAGGAGTTCAATTCTCCTCAGCTCCACCAAATTGATTAAAAACTCGAACTTTTTAAGTATCGAGTTTTATAATATTTACAAAATATACTTAGTTATTATAGTTTTCATTTGTAAAAAATTATGATAGAATAATTTTTAAACAGGTGATGATATGATAGAGATAGAAGATGCATACCGCTATATGATTAGTGGATATTTCGGAGTTATGGAAATGGATACATACCCGTTAAAAGAATATGTATTATATGATATAAAACAATATATTACTCATTTTATGGAACAGAATCCTAGTTCTAATTTTAAATTAGAAAAAGAAATAGAATACATTAAAGATAAAGTTCCATTAAAAACAAAATTACAAGACGCTTTATTAGTTTTACATCAATTAGATAATCCTCCCATTGATTTTATTATTCAAATTAAACGTAGATTATTACATGAAAAACTATAGATATCATTTCTATAGTTTTTTTCACCACTTCCTTTTCTTTTCATATAATATTTTAAAAAGGAGGGTGTTTATGACTTATACTGTAACTCCAAACGATAGTATCTCTAGTATTGCTCAAAAATTTCAAATACCAGCTAGTGAATTAATGAGTTTAAATGGACTAGGACCAAATAGTATACTTTTACCTGGTATGGTGATTATCATTCCAAATATGAATCCTAGGCCACCATACTATCGTTTTTACACAGTAAGACGAGGCGATAATATATGGTCTATCAGTCAAAAGTTTGGTGTTTCTGTAAATGAAATCATGTATATAAACCATTTAACATTTCCTTTTGTATTTCCAGGCCAAAGATTAAAAATTCCAAATAGATTTCAACCATTTTCTTATCCATATTAAAAGGAATTTACCTCTTTTTCGAGAATGATATTTATGAGGAGGTAATATATGATTGAATATATTCAATTTATTATTTATTGTATTTGGGAATATTTTGACTATCAAAATCGCTTACCATAATAAAAGATACTTCTAAAGAAGTATCTAATTTTTTAATTTACTATCCCCATTTTTATAGTTTATTTCAATTCCCTCTTGTACATTATAAACAAATACATGAAATTGAATTCCAGCGCCATTATCTTCTATAGACAATGCTTCAATCTCTACACCTGTTGCTAATAAATTATCATTTTGAAAAAATGGAGTAACACGGTATAATACATGATTATTTGTGTTTTCTATGTATTCAGCTACTTTATTTTCAAACTCCAACATACCGGTTGTATTCATGCTTCTTGTACAAGTAATCAAATTTTTTTCATTCGCATTTTCTCCAGTTAATTGATAGCCGATTAAATGGCATCGATTATATAAATACTTACCACTTACAATATCATATTTTACAGTATGCCATCCAGATGGTTTAATCATACCAATACTACCTCTTTTTTCTGTTGGCATTGTCTCACGCCCTACTCTTGCAAAAGCAACACCACATCTTCCTAATTGATCTAAATCACTATAACTTTCACCAATTAACTTTTTATCTTGATCATCAAAATTTGGTATATTATTATTTAAAACAACATATGCCTCTCCTTCATAATTAGGAATATTTTCTATGCTATATGAAAATTTAGATTCTTTTTCGGTGGATGAAATTGGATGATTTTGTTCTTCAGTTGGAAAAAAATACAAAATTGTTATACCAACTAAAAATAATAGTAAAAATAATACAGGATTTTTTTTCAATGCTTTTTTATAATATTTTTTCATATCATCACTTTCCTATTATTAGTTTACCATAAATTATTTATAAAAAAAATGCCATTGAGGCATCTTATTTTTTCTTTTCAATTGTAATTACTAAATCATTCTTTCTCGCTATATCAAGCAATGTTTGAATACTATAATTTACTTCATCTGCTTCATATTTTTGCACACTAATTTCACTTTTACCAATATCTTTTGCAAATTCACGTTGTGTTTTTCCTGTCCATTCTCTAATAATTTTAATAATTTCACCTTTTGTATAATGATTTTTCTTAATAACTAATCTCATATTACCACCTATTACTATATTTGACAGTATATAAGAAATCATGAGAAAATATATCGTTTTCCATAACTAGATTATGGGTGAAACCAATCATCATATTATAGTTTTTTTACTTGCTCACATTTTATTTTTTTAGTATGATAATTTTAGGTGATAAAATGAAATATTTTCATGAGAAAAATAGAATTTATGTAAAAGAGAATAATGATATCATTGGAGAAGTTTCATTTACTGAAAATAAAGATGGTATAATAGAAATTACCCATACTTATGTATCTTTTGAATATCGTGGTCAACATCTTGCATCACATTTACTTGAAGAATTGTCAATCAGATTAGAAAAAGAAAATAAATTATGTATTCCAATTTGTTCCTATGCTGTAAAATGGTTTCAAAAACATGTAGAAAAACAAAGGTTAATAAAAAAGTAAAGCTTACAATGATGTGAA
>CAMBYP010000012.1 GCA_945872435.1 uncultured Mycoplasmatota bacterium | reverse complement strand
TGTCCAATCATATCTTTGTTTTTTAAACCAAATCATTGTTGTATCAGATGTTATTCCAATATTTTATGAATTAATTTCATCGGAAAACAATCGCGATTTGCAGTCAGATATTTTAAAAACTAGAATGTTATTTTTAAAACATGAATTGAAACAATACCAAGAAGTAACACAATGTATGAAAAATAATATGCGTAATAAAGATCTTTATCGAGTGATGCAGTCATGTAGTGGTCAATATTTAAATAGTTTTTATTATTCTTTAATTTTATATCATATGTATCAGGAACAACCAAAAGAAGTATTAAATATGGTTTCTAAAGTTTTGAAAAGAGAAAGTACTACGTTACATTTATTGAATTACTTTCATATTTATCATTTAAATGATAATACTATCTTTGACGAAGAAATAAAAAAAGTAAAAAAAGTATTATGATGAAAGAATTTATTTTAATATAAATTCTTTTTTTATTCTTAGATTTTATTTAAGATTTTTAATATATTATGATATAATATTGTAATAGAATAAAGGGTGATAAAATGAGAATTTTATGCATAGGACATGCTGCTTATGATATTACAGTACCACTAGAGAGTTATCCTATTGAAAATACGAAAAATAGAGTTCATAATCGAATAGAATGTGGTGGAGGTCCTGCATGTAATGCAGCTTATTTATTAGGATGCTGGGGGACAGATGTAGAATTTATAGGTGTTGTAGGAAATGACTTGTATGGAAAAAAAATAAAGCAAGAATTAGATCAAGTAGGGGTTGTGACAGACAATATGCAATTAAATGATGATTATACAACAACTTCAAGTTTCATTATTGCTAATACAAGTATTGGTTCTAGAACAATTTTAACTTATCGACCTGATGATATGAAATATCAAAAAAAAGCGAATATAGAAGAACCAGATATTATTTTAATAGATGGACAAGAATATGAATTATCTAAAGAGGTATTAAAGAAATATCCTAATGCCATTTCTATTATTGATGCTGGAAGACCCGTAAAAGAAGTGATTGAATTATCACATTTAGTAAATTATGTTGTTTGTTCTCATGAATTTGCTGAAGAATTAACAGGGGTATCACTAAAGAATGCTGATAGCAAAACATTAGAACAATGTTTTACAAAAATGGAACATATTTTTGGTAATCATATTATTATTACATTAGAGTCAATGGGATCTTTATATCGTGATCAAACAATTAAATTGATGCCAACCATTCAAGTAAACGCAGTTGATTCAACAGGGGCTGGTGATTTATATCACGGAGCTTTTACGTATGCGATTAGTAAAAAACTTCCAATTACAAAAGCTGTTCAGATTGCAACAGTAGCAGGGGGAATTTCGGTGACCAAAATTGGTGGTAGAAATTCTGTTGCTACGAAAGAAGAAATGAGAAAATATATTCATGACTTTGAATGATGTTATTTTTGTTGATTCATATCCAAAATTGGATTTACATGGGTTTGACAGGGAAACAGCGCGTGTTGCAATCATGGATTTTATGAAAGATCAAAGAAAGTTAAAACAACCAATTATTGTAATAATTCATGGGTGTGGAAGTGGTATTTTAAAAGCAACATGTCATGATGTTTTAAGAAAAAGTAGATTTGTTCTTGATTTTAAGACATTTTATTATAATCCGGGATGTACAATTGTGTTATTATCGATTGACGAATAAGGTTAAATAGTGTTACAATGTACCTATAAAGTATATCTCTATAATTTGACAAGTTGTATGTTTTGTGTTAGCATAACAACCAATTAAAGGGGGAGTTAAATATGTATAATGAACGAAGAGATAATTTTTCATTAAAAGATGTTATTCTACAAATTTTATTTGTAGTTTTATTCGTCTTTTTATTGATGTGGCTATTTCCATCTAAACAGTTTGTAAAAGATACGGTACAGCCATTATATGATCGTATTTTTGTCGAAAATATTTTAATTATGAAAGATGCTGCTAAAGGATACTATACAAATGAACGTTTACCACAAGTAGTAGGTGAAAAAGCATCTATGACTTTGGGAAAAATGTATGATGAGAAACTAGTATTACCAATTAAAGATAGTAATGGTAAGTTATGTGATGAAGATGGTTCTTATGTAGAAGTTACGAAAAAAGAAAATGAATACGTTATGAAAGTAAATCTAAAATGTAGTGAACAAGAAAATTATATTTTAGTTTATATGGGATGTTATGATTATTGTAAAACAACAATTTGTGAAAAAAATACTCAAGATGTTAAATCACCAGTGATTATTCCAACTAATCCAAAAGCATCTTCACCAAGTAAGACTCCAAGTACAACCCCATCTAAGACTCCAAGTACAACCCCATCTAAGACGCCAATTCCTACACCAACAGTAACACCACCGACAACGCCACCAACAACACCTCCAGGAAAAGAATATATTTATGAGTACAAAAAAATTGTAAATGGTACTTGTTCTGATTGGAGTGATGATTGGTCAAAATGGTCTATTACTCCAAAATATTCAACGGATACGCAAAAAGTTCAGAAGAGAACAGAAGTAACAGGTTATAAAACAACGACAGAAAAACGTTTAGTAGGTACAAGAACAAAAACAGTACTGGATACGACAAAACCAATTTATAAAGATGAAAGATATTATGTTGGTACTGTTAAAAAAGATTATTGTAAAGAATATGGATATGTATTAGCAAATACAGGAGAGTATCGTAATGAATATTCTTCATGGAGTTATGTAAGAACTGATAAACTTGCATATGTTCCTACTGATACTGATACAACTCGTTATGTAGTTGTTCCAAATTCAGCACAAGTAGAAGATTGTACAGTAAATTGTAGTGGTAAAGTAACAATGTTATATCGTGTATATCAAAGAACAGTAACAAAAGTTCCAGTAAAACAAAATGTTTATACATGTTTAGCAACTGGCACAAAAGAAGAAGCAGTATATAACACAAGAAAAGTTTTAACAGGATATCAAACAAAAACAATTACGGAAAATGTATACCGTGATGTAACTGTTAAAACACCAATTTATACAATATACTACAGATCAAAAACTTGTAAGTATACAAGTGGTAGTGTAAAAACAAAATGGAGTTATTATAATGATCAATCATTAATTAATGATGGTTATAAAATGACAGGAAATAAAAAGGAAAAATAATAGGAGGGATAGATTATGAGTTTGAAAGAATTTGAAAAACAATACCTTAGTCTATTACAAAGTAACGATGAAAATAAGGTACAAAAAATTGTAAATTTAGTATCAGATAATATTGATAATGATGAACTTTCAGCAGATTATTTAAAAAGAATCACTGATGAAATTGTTCAATTAAGAGAGAAAGAAATGACAGCAGAACAAGTATTAGATTCTCATCGTGCGACTCCTGTTGTTGAGTTAAATGATTTCTTTAAAGATAATAGCGATGAAGAAATAGAATTATCATCAGAAACATTAGATAAACAAAATCATGTAAAAATTTTTAGTAAAAAGAACTTAAGAAAGGCTGCACTTGCTGGATTTGCACTAGCAAGTGCTGCTGGCCTTGTTCATTACGCTGGAATGCAACCACAACAAGATGTTGCCCCACAAGTAGAACAAGTGAACGATAAAGTTGACAATAAAGCATATGAAAAACTTCCAGTAAAAGAGGGAACTAACTTTAATCCAAATGATTTAAATCAATTAACACAAGCAGGTGCTGATTTTGCAAAAGAATTATCTGCTGGTGGATTTAGTAGTTTCTATAATGCTGAAACAAATGAGTATAAACCAATTACTGCAGAAGATGCTCTTATGTTAACAGAAGCATTAAATTTAGGCAGTAATGAATATGATGAATGGCGTAAAGCACAAATTAAACATGATGAATCATCTGCACAAAGATATGATGAAGTGATGAATGAACTTTATACATTTGCAGTAGCAGATTCAATGTCATTAGCAAATAATGAAAATAGTAAAATTGATTGGTCTAAAGCAATTTCTAATCAAGAACTTTCAACTATGGTAAATGGATTACAAGATGACATTATCGCTTATAATACTGCTAAACCAGAAAGTAAAAAGGCAGAAGCAAAAAAATTATTAGATAAATGGGTTACTGCTATGGAAAATCGTTCAGATTTACCAACTAACGATGCAGTAATGAGTGTTTTACAAGCTCAAATGTATGGTTTTGTAAATCGTATGCAATTTGATGGATATAGTTTTGAAGCAGTAGGATTTGATGAATCTAGATTTGCAAATGTATTCTATGATTTACCTTCATGTCAAGAAATTGATCAAGATACATACAATGCATATTGGCATGGAAACACGAGAACAGAAAATAGTGATGTTACAGTAACTCGTATGGATCGTAAAGTAGAATTTGAATCTTTCTTTGATGAGGTAAAAGAAAATAAAAAAGAAATTAAAGATGGCACTGAAGATAAAAAATATAAAGAAGATGCTGAGTGGGAAGATTTAGTTGATCTTACAAAACAAAAAATGGGAGATTTAGAAGTGATTCCAAATCCTGATTTTACACAAGCAAAAATTGATGCTATGTTAGCTGAACAAGGTGGTATTGATTTACAACCAGGTGAAAGTATACAATATGATGCAAATGGTAATGCTTATGTATTAGCTGGGGGTACTGTTCAAGGTGATGGTGCTAATTTACCTTCTGAAGAAGAAGTAGATAAAATAATTGAAGATGAAAAAAATGAAATGCAAGAAGATGCTGCTAAATACTACGATACAGGATTAGCAGATGCTATGGCTAATGGTGATAGAACAGGTTCTCTTATGAATGTTCCAGGTAAAGCTAGTGAAGCAGAAAAAAATGGTTACAAAACTGGATATATGCGTGGAGTAGAGTACAATAAATTAGCTTATCAATTAGGTACCGAAGGTCAAGCCTTGACTGGAGAACTTGCTGGTTGTCAAAACGCTTATAACGAAGGTTATAAAGTATATGAACAAAATAAAAAAGATGAAGAACAAGAAAATCAACAAGATCAAGAAAATCAACAAAAATTAGCTGAAGAAGCATACAATGCTGGATACGCTGCATTTGGTGCAGGAGCATCAAGAGATAGCGTTCCAGAACAATATAAAGATTATTCGATTGAATGGCAAAATGGTTGGGATAATGCTAAATTAGATAAAGAACACAATGTTGGAAATATAGAAGATGGGCCAACAGAAGGTGAAAATGTAGAAACACCAGGAGTTCCAGAAACTCCAGAGCAACCTACAACACCAGAAGTTCCAGAAACGCCTGCTCAGCCTGAAGCACCAGCATATTCATGGAATGATGTATATAATGCTGGAATACAAGCTGCATATGCAGCAGGTGCTAATGAAAATGGTGCTGCATGTCCTGCGTGTCCTGCTGAATATGCTGGATTTGAAGATGCATGGGCTGCTGGTTGGGGAACTGCACTTTTAGAATATGAAATGAACAAAGGGTATAATGCTCAACAAGCGGTAGAACCAGAAGTAGAACAAGCAAAAACAATGTAAAAGCTATCATAAATAGCTTTTTCTTTTTATTTCGTTGACAATTATTTTTTAAACGTGCTATAATAAAAATAGACTAAAGACACTTTTATAGAAGGGAGGGTAATGAATGAAAGACTTTTATATATTTGATTATACTGATGAAAATGAATTTAAAAAATTAGAACGTTCTTTAAAAAAATATAATATGTTGGCATTTAAAAAATTATATTTTGAATATTACCCTCAATTAAAGGAAGGTAAAGTTTTAGGAAAATTAGTTTCTACAAATTCTCAGAAAAAAATGAAAACCTATGAATTAAAGCTTCCAACTGATGTTTTATTTTCTAAAGTACATGGGGATATTATGTTAGTTTATCATGTTTATGAAGAAGATAAAATTATTATGTTAGATTATATCAAACCTGTTGATATTTTAAGTGAAGGTCATCAATCTGAATTAGAAACTTATAAGGGTATTATGGTATCGAAAGAACATGCTGATAAAGATATTTTTAAAATTAATTTATTAAATATGATTCAAAAATAGAAAGGAAACTTTCTTTTTTTATAATGGGTGATAAGTATGGATGAATTAAATATAATATTAGATGATGAATTATATCAGTATATAAATCGCTGTGATTTAAAAGAAGGAATTATGATATTATTTCCTGATTTAGTTTGTGATGGTAAATTAACAGGAGATATATTTTCTAAACAATTTCATGATGAACGTTGTCGTAGTTTACAAATGAGTAAAAATGATTATGATAAAAAAATAGTTAAACCATTAAATTTTTTAATTCATCATCGTTATAAAAATTTAAAGATATGGACTACATATGGAATGAATCAAGGAATGGCTCTTTTATTATTACTAGGATATTTAGATCAGAATCATATTCATGAGGAAATTACAATTTATTTATATGATCATAGAATGCGAAAGTTAAAAGAATATGTGTTAGATGCAAAAGGATATTATTCTATTTATGAAAATGTTATGGTTCATCATAATTATCCAAAAGAGATATTAATTAATCCCATTCAAAAGGCAATTCCTTATTATTTAGAGTATCAAAAAAAAGAGAATAAGTTAAAATTATTTATAAAAAATAATATGTCTATAGATACACAGTTATTGTATTTTAAATTCATGGAAAAATTTTTCCCATATCAATTAACTGATCAACAGTTTTCAAAATTATTATATGATTGTCAACAAGAAAGATAAAGCTACTTTAACGTAATTCAAAGTAGTTTTTATTTTACTTTTAACATCAAAAAAAATATCAATTTTAAATTGATATTTTTATAATTTAAAGTTCTAAAAATTAGAACAAATTTTTAAATGGTGCGGGTGGAGGGACTCGAACCCACATGCCGTAAAGCGCTAGCTCCTAAGGCTAGTGCGTCTACCAATTTCGCCACACCCGCAAATCAATATATTTATTATTATACAGGATAAAAAATGATAAGGCAAGTTTTTATCTATATAATATTAAATCATAAAGTGGTGGACCTTGCAGGACTCGAACCTGCGACCGCCCGGTTATGAGCCGGATGCTCTAACCAACTGAGCTAAAGGTCCATGACTTTTATATAATAACATAGAAAAACAGAAAATGCAAGAACTAGTCACTTCTTTTTTATTTTTGAATGGAATAAAATAGAGGTGATATCATGAAGGGATTAATTGGAAATACTCCTTGTATCAAATTATACTATCAATTTCAATCTAAAATAGATTATATTTATGTAAAATTAGAATATTTTAATGTGACTGGTAGTGTGAAAGATCGCATTGCTTTTCGTATTATTAAAAAAGCAAAAGAGAGAAATGAACTAAAAGAAAATATGCCAATTGTGGAAGCAACAAGCGGTAATACTGGTATTTCTTTTGCAGCCTTAGGGGCTTATTATCATCATCCTGTTATTATATTTATGCCAGATTGGGTCAGTGTAGAACGAATTCAATTAATGAAATTATATGGTGCAGAAATACATCTTATTTCTAAAGAAGAAGGCGGTTTTAAAACTTGTATTACTAAGGCTAAAAAACTAGCACACAAACTAGGCGGTTTTTGTCCTTGTCAATTTGAAAATGAAGAAAATATATTAACTCATTATGAAGATACTGCATTAGAAATTTATCGTCAAATTCCAGAAGAAATTGGAGGATTTGTATCTGGAATTGGAACTGGTGGAACAGTAATGGGAATTGGCTCTAAATTAAAAGAATATTACCCTAATATGAAAGTAACTGTATTAGAACCAAAAGAATCTCCATTGTTATCAAAAGGATATATAGGAACTCATGAATTAGAAGGAATTGGTGATGATTTTATTCCAAGTATTGTGGATAAAAAATTGATAGATCAGGTAATACTAATTTCTTCAAAAGATGCTATAGCTATGTCTAGAAAATTATCTCGTCTTGGATTAGGTGTTGGAATTACAAGTGGAGCAAATATTTTAGCCAGTATACTAACCAATGGAGACAAAAAGAATGTTACAATCATTCCTGATGATTCTAAAAAATATTTATCAACTAATTTAGTAAAAAGTGTGGAAAGTGAATTAGTTGAATCAATAGAATTATTAAAATTTGAAATAACCAAAACAGAAGAAGAAAGTTTATGATATAATAAAAACAGGTGATGACATGAAAGTTTATAATACATTAACAAAAAAAGTAGAACCTTTTGTTCCTAATCATCCAAACGAAGTAAAAATGTATACTTGTGGACCAACTGTATATGATTATGCTCATATTGGGAATTTACGTACTTATATTTTTGAAGACGTTTTAGAAAAGTCTTTAAATTATCTTGGTTATTCAGTAATTAGAACAATGAATATTACAGATGTTGGACATCTTTCTAATGATTCTGATGATGGAGAAGATAAAATGTTGAAAGGGGCTTTGCGTGAGAAAAAATCAGTGTATGAAATTGCTCAATTTTATACGGATGCTTTTTTTGAAGATTGTCAAAAGTTAAATATTGCAAAGCCAAAATATGTATCAAAAGCTTCAGATCATATTTCTGATTATATAAACATGATTGAAAAGTTATTACAAGATGGTTATGCTTATCAAGCAAATGGAAATGTATATTTTGATGTTTCTAAGATGCCTCATTATTATGAATTATCTGGTAAGAATCCTGATGATTTAAAAATAGCTGTAAGAGATGATGTTGATCATGATACTTATAAGAAAAATCCGGCTGATTTTGGATTATGGTTTACCAATTCTAAATTTAATGATCAAGCAATGAAATGGGATAGCCCATGGGGTATTGGATATCCAGGATGGCATATTGAATGTTCTAATATTGCAATCCATTTCCTAGGTGAATATTTAGATATTCACTGTGGTGGAATTGATAATATTTTTCCACATCATTCTAATGAAATTGCTCAAAGTGAAGCATACTTAGGCCATAAATGGTGTAATTACTGGATGCACGGTGAATACTTAAATGATGAAACAGGAAAAATGAGTAAAAGTAAAGGTGAATTTTTAACTTTATCATTATTAATTCAGAAAGGTTATGATCCATTAAGCTACCGTTATTTCTGTTTAGAGTCACATTATCGTAAACAATTAGCGTTTTCTTATAGTTCTTTAGATAGAGCAGTCTCTTCATATCAATCTTTAAAAAATAAAGTAAAAAATATTACAGTGAATGAAGATGAAAAAATAGATGAGACTTTATTTCAAACTTATCAACAAAAATTTAAAGATGCTTTAAATGATGATTTAAATACAGCAAATGCATTAACGGTTTTATATGAAGTTTTAAAAAGTAATATGAATGGTAAAACAAAAAGAGAACTTGTCAAAGATTTTGATCAAGTATTATCTTTATCATTATTAGAGTCAAATGAAATAGACGAAGATTTGAAACAAAAAGTTTTATCTATGATTGAAGAAAGAAAATTAGCAAAACAAAAGAAAGATTTTGAAAAAGCTGATGAAATTCGTAATCAGTTAAAAGAAATGGGAATTCAAATTAAAGACACAAGGGAAGGAACAATATTTGAAAAAATAAATTAGAGGTGATAAGTTGGAATATATTTTATTTATTATTGGATTCATTGTTGTTATTTATGCACAATATCAAATTACAAATGTATATCATAATACGGCAAATATAAAAAATAGTAAATTGTTAAGTGGACAGGAAGTTGCTAGAAAAATATTAGATGCAAATGGATTAGAAAGCATTTATATTGTTCAAATTGGAGGAGAACTAACTGATCATTATGATCCAGGAAGAAATGTAATTCGCCTTTCTTCTCGTGTATTTCAAGATGATTCGATTGCTTCTTTAGCTGTTGCTGCTCATGAATGTGGTCATGCAATTCAAAAAAAAGAAGGATACCTTTTTTATCGATTACGAAGTGCACTAGTACCAATTGTTAATTTGGTAAGTTATTTAGGGTATTTTGTATTAATCATTTCTTTATTTGCGGGGATTACTACTTATTTATTACTAGGAATGATTATGTTACTAGCAACACTTGTTTTTCAATTAGTAACACTTCCTGTTGAACTTGATGCCTCTAAAAGAGGAATGGAACAAATTCAAAAGTTAAGTTTAATTGAAGATACTGAAATGAACAGTGTATCACAGATGTTAAAAGCAGCTGCAATGACTTATGTAGCAAGTTTGATTTCAACAGTACTTAATTTATTAAGATTACTAATTATGATAAATCGTCGTGATTAGACTTGTATATTTATAAAAACTAGGTATAATCATAATAGGAGGTATAAGATATGAAAAAGTATGTTGTATTAGGTGGTATTTTAATTACAAGTATGTTAAGTGGATGTTTCTTTTTAAATGAAACGATTACTTGTACAAAACAAGATAAAGTAAGTGGTATGGATTCTGATCAAAAAGTAAAGGTTGTTTTAAAAAGTAAAAAGATTCAAACAATAGATATGAATATTGCAATTGATATGAGCAAGCAAACAGATGGTATGATTGGTGTAGCGAAATCTGTATTAAGTTCCACATATGATCCAATGAAAGCAGACGGAATTGAAACAAGTGTGAAAGAAAAAGATAAAAAAATTAATGTAAATGTAAATATGGATTTTGAAAAAGCTTCTAAAAAATCATTACAAAATGTGGATTCTAACTTTGCTAATAGTAAAGATAAAAAGATAGATACAGATGAATTCATAAAAAGCATGGAACAAGAAGGATATAAATGTAAGAAATAGTATCGATGAGATACTTTTCTTTTTTTGTAAAAATCGTTATAATAACGTTGGTGAGATTATGGATGGAATCATATTAGTAAATAAAGAAAAAGACATGACAAGTAGAGATGTGGTAAATATAGTAAGCAAAGTTTGTCATACCAAAAAAGTAGGGCATACTGGAACTTTGGATCCTATGGCAACAGGATTATTGGTAGTTTGTGTTGGAAGAGCTACGAAATTAGTAGAAATATTAACAAGCGATGAAAAAGAATATATAGCTACTATGTTATTTGGAGTTCAAACTGATACGAAAGATGTGATGGGAAAAGTATTAAAAGAAATTTCATGCAAAGTAAAAAAAGAGGATGTAAATAAAGTTTTAAAAAGTTTTATTACAACTTATGAACAAGAAGTTCCCATTTATTCAGCAGTCAAAATAAATGGTAAAAAATTGTATGAATATGCTAGAAGTCATGAAACTATTTCTTTACCAAAAAGAAAAGTAACTATCAAGAGCTTAGATATGATTGATTTTAAAGAGGGAGAAAAACCAATTTTAAAGTTTTATACGAAAGTAAGTAAAGGGACATATATTAGAAGTTTAGTAGAGGATATTGCGAAAAAGTTAAATACGATAGGTACGATGAGTGCTTTAACAAGAACGAAAGTGGGTCTATTTTCTTTAAATGATGCGAATACGATTGATGAAATAAAAGAAAATCAGTTTAAATTGTATTCTATATATGATGTTTTGAGCAGTATGTATGAAACTAGAGTAATTACAGGTGAATTAGAAAAGAAGGTTATAAATGGCTCTAAAATAGAAAATAAAGAGGATTTAGATATGGTATTATTTGTAAATCAAAATAAAGAGCCAATTGCTCTTTATAAAAAAGAACAAGAGTTACTGAAATGTTATAAAATGTTAATGATAAAAAAATAAGAACAAATTTTAAATTTGTTCTTATTTTGTAAGTGATTCATATCCATCTTTGATTTCAGAGTCTTCAATATTTAAATTATATTTTTTACGAATTTGAATCCATGTTGTAGTAGATAAATTTGTATCTTCACTTAATTTATTACTAACAAGAGTTTCTTTAATTGTATCTTTTACATCTTTTAATTTTGGTTTTTCTTTTTGACTTACTCTTAGAATGATATGATATCCATATTCACTTTTAA
The DNA here is from genome assembly GCA_945872435.1 of uncultured Mycoplasmatota bacterium. Taxonomy (GTDB): domain Bacteria; phylum Bacillota_I; class Bacilli_A; order RF39; family UBA660; genus UMGS2016. Next base: position 17,653 of record CAMBYP010000012.1, on the reverse strand, counting down.
CAGGTTCTTTTGTGTATTCTCCATCTTTTAGTTTAGAAGAAGCATCCCAAAATTCAGTGACAACACTATCTTTTGAGAAATTTTCTAAAAGACCACCGTCTTCTTTTGTTCCTTCATCATCAGAATATTTTTTGACAAGGTCTTCAAATTTTTCTCCTTTTTCTAATTTTTTAATAATATCTTCTGCTTCTTTTTTTGCTTTTTCTTCTGCTTTTTCTTGATCTTCATCACTTGCATCTGTATCAGTATCAGGTTTAATTAAAATGTGACGAACAGTCATATCACCAAAAATATTTTCATCATAATAATTTTCGATTTCTTCATCAGTTAGTTCATCTTTTAAATAATTTTCTACAACTTTATTCTTTTTATAACTAAGCATTAATTCTTCTTTAAATTGTTGTTCATTTTTATATCCAGAACTAAGTAATACTTCATTAAAATCTTGACCTTGTTTTTCATATTGACTCTTATAAGCATCTAATTGACTTTTAGCATATTCTTCAGCATCTGTATCAGATTTAATTTCTTTATTAGCGATATATTTATCAATCATGTTAACAAATACTTGAGAACCACCTTGTTTTTTTAATTCTGCATATAAATCTTCAGCAGTGATTGTATATCCTTTGATTTCTCCAACAACTTCTTTTCCATCTTTTAATTTTGTTTCTGTTCCACATCCTGTTGTTAAAAATAAGACAGAACAAAGAGCAAATCCTAATAATTTCCATTTTTTATTTTTCATATATTCTCCTTTCGATAACATAACTATCATAGCAAAAACATAAAAAAAATTCAATAATTTCTATTTAAGTAATCACATATTATGTATTTTCCCATAAAATATTCTTGAAAAGAGAAAAAAAGGAGGAATGAGTTTATGTGTAATACTGGTGTATCTGGCGCTGCTATTGTTTTAGTATTATTTATTCTTTTAATCATTATACTTGGAGCATACATTTAATCCGATAGGAGGTGAATAAAGTGTCTTGCCAAAACAACTGTGGATCTATTCCACAAGAAAAAACATGTAGAAATAATACAAATTCTTTAATTATAGTTGTATTATATATACTTTTAGCAATTATACTAGGAGCATATATTATGTATTAAAAAGGAGTATATCTCCTTTTTTGTTGTCAAGATAAAAATGATAACTTTACATGATTTGTCATTATTTTTTTTAGGACTTTTTTTAAGAAGTCTTTACTTTCTTGTGATTTTAAGGTAGAATAGTGGTACATAGTGGATATATGTGGGGCAAAGTGGGTGAAAATATGCTACTGATGGGTGAATATCACCATACGATTGATGAAAAAGGGAGAATAACAATCCCTTCAAAGGTTCGTTATGAATTAGGTGAAAGCTTTGTAGTAACAAGAGGTTTAGATCATTGTTTATATGTTTACCCAAAACAAGAATGGGAAAATATCATCGCAAAATATCAAAAATTACCCAATACCAAAGATGCGAGAAATTTCATGAGATTTTTCTTATCTGGAGCTACCACATGTGAATTTGATAAACAAGGAAGAATTAATATTCAATCATCACTAATTCATTATGCAGAATTAAAAAAAGAATGTATTATTGTTGGGGTGAGTGATCATCTTGAAATTTGGAGTCAAGAACTATGGCAACAATTATTAGATGAGAATGAAGAAAATTTCTCATCTATGGCTGATTCTTTGTTTTCTAATTTAGAAATATAGGTGATAGTATGCATACAAGTGTTTTACTAAAAGAATCCATTGAATATTTAAATTTAAAAGAAGATGCAATTGTTGTTGATTGTACATTAGGTTATGGTGGACATAGTAGTGAAATTTTAAAAAGAATACCAAAGGGGCATTTATATGCCTTTGATCAAGATGAAGAAGCAATTAACAGTGCTAGAGAAAGATTATCTCAAATTGCTTCTAATTTTACAATTATTAAAAGTAATTTTGTTCACTTAAAAGAAAAACTTCAAGAGTTAGGTGTCACAAAAGTAGATGGTATTTTATTTGATTTAGGAGTATCTAGTCCGCAGTTAGATGAAGAAGAACGCGGATTTAGTTTTCATAAAGATGCTTCTTTAGATATGCGTATGGACCAAAGTCAAAGCAAAAATGCCAAAGAAGTAGTCAATACTTATTCATATGAAGACTTAGTTCATATTATGAGAGTATATGGTGAAGAAAAATTTGCACCACGTATTGCAAAAAGTATTGTAGAACAAAGAAAAGAAAAAACAATTGAAACAACATTAGAATTAGTTTCAATTATAAGAGATAGTGTTCCTGAGAAATACCGCCGTGAACATCATCCTGCTAGAAAAGTATTTCAAGCAATTCGTATTGAAGTGAATGATGAGTTAAATGTATTTGAAAAAGCATTAGCAAGTGCTTTTGAAATATTGAATATAGAGGGTAGGATTTGTGTGATTACGTTCCATTCGTTGGAAGATTCTATTTGTAAAAAAATGATGAAAGAAGTTAGTAGTTTACCCAATGAATTAAAAAATCTTCCAGTGGTTCCTAAAGAATTAGAACCAAATTTCCATATGATAAAAACTTTAAGTCCTAGTAGGGAAGAATTAAAAGTAAATCGTAGAGCTCGTAGTTCAAAATTAAGAGTAATTGAAAAAGTGAAAGAATAGAGGGAAAATATGAGAAAAAAGAAGAAAAAATCAAGTGTGACAAAAGGTGAAAAAATATTATATGGCAGTGCGATTTTTGCCTTCTTTTTGACGAGTGTTTTGCAAATCTTTTGTGGTACAAATATTGGAAATCTAAAAATGGAAGTAGAAAAAGTAAAATACGAAATTACAGATCAAGAAAAGAAAAATGAAAGTTTAACGATGAAGGTAAGTGAATTAACATCGTTTGATAAAGTAAAAGATATTGTAAAAGATATGGGATTAGAATATAATAACGACAATATCATTATCATAAACCAAAATTGAGGTGAGAAATGTGGTACAGAAAGGCCGAAATATGAAACAATGGAAATTTCCTAAATTAATATTTTTGGTCTTTACTGGCTGCATTTTTTTGTTGTACTTACAATTTGCCTATTTGTCATTATCACCAACAATTTATGGAATTAATATGGATGAATTTGCGAAAAAAAGAAATACAGTAACAAGAACTTTGTATGCAAGTAGAGGAACTATTTATGATAAAGACGGAAATACTTTAGCACTCAATGTATCTTCATATACAGTGATTGCATATTTAGATAAAAGTAGAAGTGAAAATTCTTCGACGCCAAAACATGTAGTAAATAAAGAATTAACAGCAGAAAAATTAGCTCCAATTTTAAATATGACAAGTGAATATATCCTAAGATTATTAAATACAAAAGCATATCAAGTAGAATTAGGACCTGGAGGCCGAGGAATTACAGAATTAAAAAAAGAAGAAATTGAAAGCTTAGGACTACCGGGAATTGATTTTATTGAAAGTCATAAAAGATATTATCCAAATGGTAATTTCGCATCTTATGTGATTGGTTACGCAAAACAAAATGATGTAGAGGAAACGGTAAATGGAAATACTGTAACCACTTCTGTGATTCAAGGAGAATTAGGAATAGAAGCGAAATATGATGATATATTAAGAGGAACAAATGGAAAAGTAACTTATCAGCAAGATCGTAGTGGATATAAAATTCCTGATACGAAAGAAACAAGAATTGATGCAGAAAATGGAAAAGATATATATTTAACATTAGATGCTAATATTCAAAGATTTACAGAAGCAGCAGTAAAAGAAGTAGAAGAAAATTACCATTCAGAATGGATGATGATTCATGTTATGGATGCGAAAACAGGAAAAATTTTAGCAACCAGTGGAGTGCCATCTTTTGATCCTAATAAACGCGATATTACTAGTTATGAGAATCCACTTACTTCTTATGTATATGAACCTGGTTCTACTATGAAAACATATACTTATATGTGTGCTCTAGAAAAAGGAACATATGATGGAAGTGCAACTTATCATTCAGGAAGTATAGAAATTGGTGATTATACAATTACTGATTGGAATAAAAAAGGATGGGGCGATATTACTTTTGATAAAGGGTATGAATATTCAAGTAACGTAGCAGTTAGTAATATGATTAATCGTTTTATTGATAAAAAAGATTTACGTGATTGTCTTTCTAAATATGGGTTTGGAAAAGTAACTGGAATTGAGTTACCTCGTGAACAAACAGGAAGTATTAAATTTAATTACCCAGTAGAAGTAGCTACTGCTTCATTTGGACAAGGAATTACGACTACTGCAGTTCAACATTTACAAGCAATGAGTTTAATTGCAAACAATGGAAAAATGTTAACACCTCAAATTATTGATAAAATTGTTGATAAGGATCATGACCAAGTTACATATAAATGGAAAAAACAAGAAAGTAAACAATTAATTAAACAATCAACAGTCGATAAAATGAAAGAATTAATGTATAATACTGTATCTAATCATGATGCTGGAACGACCGGAACTGCATATTATATTGAAGGTTTTGATGTGATTGGGAAAACGGGAACGGCTCAAATTTATGACGAAAAAACAGGAAATTATGCTGAAGGAAAAAATAACTATATTTTCTCATTTTCAGGTATGTTTCCAAAAGATGATCCTGAAGTAATTATTTATGCAGCTATAAAAAAACCACAATGGGGAGAAGCACATGGAATGAGTAGCGCTACTGTGGAACTTATGAAACGTATTGCCAAATATCGTAATATATTTGGTGCCGATGAAGCCAAACAGAATTCAAATGATGTCATTACACTTCCATCATTTTCAAGCAAAAATATTACAGATGTAAAAAATTACTTAAATACTTATGGTATTACTCCAATTGTGATTGGAACTGGGGATAAAGTAGTATCACAATATCCAAGTAAAGATTCTAGTGTATTAAAACAAGATCGTATTGTTTTGATTACTAATTCAGAACTTACAATGCCACTTTTAACGGGTTGGTCTTATAGTGATGTGAAATCAGTCATGGAACTTCTTAATATCAAAGTAACAAGTGAAGGATATGGTTATGTGGTAGAACAATCAATTGCTCCAAATACAGTCGTTCATGAGAACGATACATTACATATCAAATTACAAGATAAATATAATGTAAAAAACGAAGAACAAAACCAAGAAAAAACACAGACGCAAAATTAGTCTGTGTTTATTTTATAATCTCAGAAGAAACAAAATAGCAATCATTATCACAATCAAAAGTTATTTTATAAGTTGTTGTCTCATGATTAGATACAGCTTTTAGTGTTATGAGTTGTTGATCTTTCTTTGTTTCCTGTTTCATAATATGATATTTAAAATCAGATTGAAAATTACCAAATACATCATTTACCGTTAGTAGATAACTATCTGTATTACGATTATATTGAACACCATATGGTAATGATAATTGATCAATTGGTAAAGTAATATGGAAATAACTCTTTAAAATATCTTTTACATCTTTTGCTTGAATTTGAATTTGTTTTCCATTTCCTGAAAGGATAGTAGACTTTGTCGTTGTTGGTATATGATAAGTTACTTTTAAACCAAGCCATAATATCTCTTCTTCATTTAATTCTTTAATCTTTAACATATTATCTTGATAATTTAGTTGTGGCATGATATGTTTCAACATTTGATTTATTTTTGGACTATCTACTGTACTATTTTGGTTATCTTTTTGAATCACTCTGAAAATCCAAAAACTAAGCACAATATATATAATACAAAGAATGACTATCATACCAACTAATATATAAAACCACTTTTTCTTCTTTTGCATATTCTCACCTATAGATATTGTATCATGAAATTTTGTAAAATGGTTGAGAAATCATTCATAATTTTATATAATGATAATAGGAGTTGATCGTATGATAAAAGAAACAAAGTATCAAAAACTATTAGTATTAATCAATGTTATTTTATTATTAGCAGTTACAGGAACATTATTTACCCTTTATTATCCACTAGAAGTAGAACAAGGGCTTGTTCTATTAGCTGGTACTACTTTATTACCATTACTATATTTTTGGAGTTTACTATTTCCAGTTGGTAGAAAACATGTCAAACAATTAAATATTATATTTTTTATCATATTAGTTTTATGGTATTGTATTGGAGGTATTTTCTTTACCAATTATACATGTTTTATTTTCTATTATTTACTAGCCATCAATATGGTAGTAAAAAAATATTTATTAAATCATAAACAAGATGTTACAAAAGTAACTAAAATTTTTATGAGTATTGTAACATTACTTGCTATCTTTTTCTGCCTAAAAGTATTGTTAGATTATTATAAAATTATAGAAGCATCTGTACCAATTATTTTATTTACTGTATTCCATAGTTTATTACTTGTTGGTATTTCACTTCACATGACTATGGATGAGAATCATTTCTTAGAATACCCAGAGCCAAGTTCTAAAAACGTAAAACCAAAACAAAAGAAAAACAAGAAGAAAAAGAAATAATCATTTACAATCATATATAATTATCATATAATGAAAGAGGGATACTTACTAAGTGTCCACTTAAATGGAAGTCACTTAGCGTATGCTAGGTGTTTTTTTTGTTGTAAGAGAAATGAAAATGTGTTAAAATGTAAACAGTAGGAGACTAGGTGATAGATATGAGAAATAAAGCTTGTGTTAACCAAAAGCTACCATGGGGGGGGGCATTTAGGACAATTATTTAACATTGTTAAAACAGCATCTTACTCTTTTTGCTTTCATCAGAAGAGTTGTTTTCGACATGAAAACAACTCTTTGTTGTGCTCTAAAAATCATATAAGAAGTCCCATTTCTCATCTATATCAAAACAACATTAATTGAAAGGAGTAATAAAATGAGAAAAGTAGAAAGAAAGAGAATGAATTCAGAACATAAGAAATATTTTCTAGTGGGTAGTCTATGTATTGATATCTTTCTAATGTTAGGAATTGGGTATGCAGTATTAAGTCAACAATTAGATATCAATGGAACAGCTCAGATTACATCTAACTGGAAGATACTGTTTACGAGTGCAGAAGAAAAAGAGATGAACAATGCGACTACAACGAGAAAAGAAATCACAGATCTTACAACATTGACATTAGATGTCAATTTAACCCAACCAGGAGCAAGTGCAACATATGATGTTGTTGTAGAAAACCAAGGAGACTTGGATGCAGTATTATCCAGTATCAATGGAGCAAATGAAAATAATAACAAAGATCCGAAAGCCATTAAAGTGGGTGTAGAAAATATCAAAGTAGGAGATCCACTACTTGCAACTGAATCTAAAACATTCCAAGTAAAAGTATATTGGGATGCCAATGTAGACTTTAATGAAACCAACATGTCAAAAGAAATAGAAATCACTCTTACTTATGAACAAAGTGATGATGGAGTACCAGTAGGACCGATTCCAAGTGATGGAGTAGATATGGGAGGCCAGAATGTAGAGTTAGTCACATCAGGAGATGGATTATATGAAGACCAATATGAAGATGGAAGATATGTCTATCGCGGGAGCGAACCAAACAATTACATTCAATTCAATAATGAACTATGGAGAATTATCGCTAAAGAAACAGATGGAACATATAAAATCATTAGAGATGAGATATTACCACAGAATGCTAATTATACGCCTATGGCATACGATGTAGAAAATCATCGTTTAACAGAAAATAATACATATTGTACAAATCCACAATGGGGCTGTGGAGTATTCGCAGCAGTCAGTGGAACATTCCAAACACCAGATGGAAAGTATAGTGGAACTGTAACAGAGGATTCCAGTATCAAAGAATATTTAAATAATACATATTATCCAACATTAAATGGAACAGCAAAAACACAAGTACAAAGCCATACATTTAATATTGGTAGTGTACAGTTCTTAGATGTAAGTGGAAATGATAGTATCCAAAAGAATATAGCCGGAGAAAAGATGTACCAGTGGACAGGAAATGTAGGACTCGTGAATGTTAGTGATTTACTAAGAGCAAGTACGAATATTGCCTGTACATCAGCAACAGATGAAATGAATGCAGTAATGCAAGAAGTACTGAAAGAAACATGTGGGTCATATTTAACAACGATGTCACCAATTAATGAAGAATTAGGAGGAATAGGGTATTGGACAATGAATGCGTTTTCTGCGGAGTCTGATGACGACTCGTACCGTGTCTGGTATGCGGCATTCTATCAGGGCGTTGGCGTTTTCGGTGGCAACGATGCGTACGTTGACTATTATGGGGCGCGTCCAGTTCTCTATTTGAAATCAGATATCGAAATTACAGGAGGAGATGGAACAAAAGGAAATCCGTTTGTAATCGGCTAAAGAATAAACAAACGAATTATGTATTGGCAAAGGCATAAGCCTTTGTAAAATGACCTAGCGTAAGCTAGTGTCTCAACTCTGAATTTGCCTTGGCAAGTGAAGAGTTATGGGGTTATACTATAAATCGTGCTTTGTTTTCTGCGGAGTCTGATGACAACTCGAACAATGTCTGGAATGCGGCATTCAATCAGGGCGTTGGCGAATTCGGTAACAACAATGCGAACAATGACAACAATAATGGGGCGCGTCCAGATCTCTAATAAAACTATGGGTTATGAACCAATATGGTCATAAAGAAAAGATATAGAGAACAAGTATAATCCCGGGATGGAAATCCAAAAAATAAGTATAGTCAGAGATAACTTTAGTAGAAAGAAAAGGAAATATACTAAAAATAGGAATGACCTTTGTAATGATTTTGAACAAGATATGATATGAGATAAACTATACTTTGTAAAGTTATAAAGCAGTATCTATAATTAGGTGCTGCTTTTTGTTTTTAGAAGGAGATGTGAGTAGGTATGAAAGATAAATATTATGATTTAAAAATGAAGTATGAAAAATATATCGTTATCATGAAGAGTGGAATTTTTTATAATGTATTAGGAAATGATTGTTATTTAATGAAAAGTATATTTGGTTATAAAATAAATCCTTTTGGAGATACAATCAAAATAGGTTTTCCATTGAATACATTAAATAAAGTAATTGGAATGTTTGATCAGTTAAAAATTAATTATATTGTATATGAAAATGAGATAGTAATAAAAAGAAGATTTCAACATAATCAATATGATTTATACTTGAAAAATAAGTTAACAATAGAGGAAAGAATTGATTTTATTTATTTTAAATTACGTGAATTAAAAGATACTGCAGATTTTATGAATGTATTAGAAAGAATTGAAGAAATCATATGAGAGATGAATTAGTTCTAGTAAAAGATATCAAAAAAACCATTTTATATGTAGATAAAATGCTAATTAATTTTCCCAGAAGTGAAAAGATATTACGTGATAAAATTAACAATACAAGTTTTGAAATATTAGAACTTGTTTATTTTAGTAATTTATTAGAAATACATGAGAGAGTAGTGTATCAAAAGAAAATTATTAGTAAAATTAAAATGTTAGATTTCTATTTTAAAATAGCATGTGATAAGAAATATATTTCTTATAAAAAATATATGAAGTTAGGAAGTTTTCTTTTAAATATGATAAAGCAGATACATGGATGGATTCGTTATGAAAAGAGTAAATAATTTATATCGACAAATTTCTATGGGGGATATGTTGAGATTATATCAAAAACAGGTAAAAGTTAATACAAAGAACAAACATAAAATATATAAGTTTGAAGAATATTTTACAGCTAATATTACAAATGTTTATAACCTATTTCATAGTGATGATTATAAAGTAAGTGATTATAATATTTTTTTAATTCGTGATCCAAAATATCGAATTATTATGAGTCAAAAAATGAACGATAAAATAATTAATCATGTTATGGCAGATTATTTGATACAAGTATTAGATTCTTGTTTAATTAATACAAATGTTGCAACTCGTAAGGGAAAGGGGACTCATTATGGAATGCGATATTTAAATAAATATTTAAATCAATTAAAAGGAAATACGATATATGCTTTAAAATTTGATATTAGTAAATATTTCTATCATATTGATCATGTGTTATTAAAACAAATGTTGCAGAAGAAGATAAAGGATAAAGCGTATTTGAATATATTATTTCAGATTATTGATTCTACAAATGAGAATGTCAACGAAAGAATTATGAAAATTAAGAAAAAAGAAATAAAAAAATTACAAATGTCAACAATGCATGATCGAGATAAGCGAATTAGAGAAATAGAAAATATTCCACTATATCAGTATGGAAAAGGTCTTCCTATTGGAAATATGACGAGTCAAATTATGGCTGTTTTTTATTTGAATGATTTAGATCACTATATTAAAGAACAGTTACATGTGAAATATTATATACGTTATATGGATGATGGAGTCATATTATCGAATGATAAAGAATATTTAAAAGATTGTTTAAAGAAAATAACAGATATGGTGAATCAATATCAATTAACATTGAATAAAAAAACATGTATTATGAATGTGAGTAAGAATGGAATTGATTTTTTAGGATTTCGTTATTATATAATCAACCAGAAGGTAATTATGAAAGTGCGGAATATAACGAAAAAAAGATTACGTCGAAAAATGAAAAAATTGGATTATTTATATATCCAAAAGAAGATAACAAAAAAAGATATGAATCAAGTAATTGCAAGTTATCAGGGGCATTTAAAATATGGTAATACGTACTTTTTAAGAAAAAAGTATTTAGGTAATATGGAAAAGAAAGTATAATGATACTTTTTTTCTTGCCTTTCTAAAAAGAAATGATTATAATAAATTGTCATAGAGTGGAGGTTGTTTTCATTGAAGAAAGTCCAGTTACCTAAAATAGATTGGAAGAAACTTCCGTATTATCAAATTTCTATCTTTGTGTTTTTAATTGTGATTATTGTATTATTACTTGTATTAATTGGACAAAATAATGGCCAAGAAAAGAGTGGAACAATTAAAAATCCATTTGATATTCAAGTATCTGATACGGATAATTTTGTATTTTTAGGAGATTCTATTACAGATTTTTATCCATTAGAAGAATTTTATGATAATTTACCAGTTGTAAATAGTGGTGTTTCTGGTTATAAAACAACTGATATTTTATCTCGTATTGATAGTATGGTAGCAATTTATAATCCTACCAAAGTATTTTTATTAATTGGAACCAACGATATTCAAAACAATAAAAGTGAAGATGAAATTGTTAATAATATTAAAAAAATTATTGATAAAATTCATGAAGTAAGACCTAAAACAAAAATCTATTTAGAATCATTACTTCCAGTAAATAAAAGTGATGATAGTAAAATTAACCATGATATGGTTGGTAAAAGGGAAAATAAAACAATTCAATCAATTAATAAAAAATTAAAAAAATATGCTGAAGAAGAAAATATTACATTTATTAATTTATATGATGAATTTGTAAATGACAACAATGAAATGACATTAAAATATACAGAAGAGGGATTACATCTATCTAGTTTAGGATATTTAAAATTAACAAATATTTTATTACCATATTTACAAGATTAAATAAGTATTCAGAAAGGAAAAACAAATGAAAAAAAGAGTAGATTATTGTGATTTTTTACGATTTTTAGCAATTTTATCAGTAATTCTAATTCATGTATTAGGAGATATGAAAGATTACTTTTTACAAAAAAATCGTACTTATTATTTCATATTAACTGCTTTAGATAGTATTACTAGAGCAGGAGTTCCTTTATTTTTTATGTTTACTGGAATTTTTTTATTAAGTAGTAAAAAAACAACAACTTATTTTGATTTTATTAAAAAAACGTTTAAAAAATTGATTTTACCTTTAATCTTTGCATCTTTGATTTATTATACTTATGAAGTATGGACTCAAAAAACATCATTTTCTATTGTCCAATTTCTTTTAAGACTTCAAAGTAACCAAATAAAATATCATTTATGGTATTTATATAGTATTATACCAATTTATTTATTACTACCTTTTATTACTGTAGGAATTCAAAAAATGAATCAAAAACAATTGAGAAATTTGATTATTTTATTATTTATTTTAGGTAATGTACCTGCAACTATTAGTAGAATTTGTTTTTATTTAAATATTCCTACATTAGATTCTTTTACATATCCAACTTTATTAATTTATTTAAACTATACATTCTTAGGTTATTATTTATATCATTATGATATAGAAAAAAAATATAAAAAGTTATTTTATATTTTAGGAATAATCTCCCTTATATGTATGCCAATATTAGATTTCCTTTGTATCAAAGAAACACGTTGGGATCCTTTTTTAGCTCCTGATATTGTTTTCCCATTCATGTTTACAATTGCTGTTTTCCTCTATGTGAAAGAAAATTATACAAAATGGAATATTTCACCAAAATTACAAACATTTTTTAAATCAAATGCATTCTTATCACTTTATATTTATTTATCACATGTTATGATTTTAGAATTATTACAAAAGTTTATTTTATCTTTCTTTCATCCTACTAGATTTATCCATTATTTATCGCTTGTTTTTCTTTATTTCATTGGAACTTATATTTTATCCTATATTTTTTCTTATGTGTTACATTTCATTATGAGCTTTAAGAAAAAGGAGGCAGCATAACATGAAATTGATTTTAGCATCAAATTCTAAATCTCGAAAAAAATTATTAGAATCGTTGAAGATTGATTTTATAGTTCAACCAAGTAATACTGAAGAATATTCGTCAGCATTACTTCCTGAAGAATATTGTAAACAAATTTCATTTCAAAAAGCATTAGCAGTGGCTAAACAACATGACGAAGGTATTATACTTGCTGCTGATACTATGGTTCATTGTGAAGGAAAAATGTATGGAAAACCAAAAACAGTGAAAGAAGCAAAGAAAAATATTCGCCAATTATCAGGAAAAACCCATGATATGGTAACCGTTGTAACTATTATTGATTTATATCAAAATAAAACAATTAGTTTTTCAGCAGTTACAAAAGTGACATTTTCTAAAATTACTTTTGCGATGATGCAAAAATATTTAAAAAAAGAAAAAGCTTTATTTGCAAGATGTGGTTATGGGGAAACAGCCTTTTTCATGATTTCTAAAATTGATGGTGATGTTACCAATTTATATGGTTTACCAATGAGAAAGTTGGAAAAAGAATTGGCAACATTAGGTTATCAATTAGATGATTTCCGTACAGAAAAAAGATTAACAAAAAAATTATAGAAAGTTCTTTACAATAAAATCTAGCTATTATATACTTTAATTGTGATGAATATATGAATATAGAAAATTTAAAAGAAATCTTAAATCAATTTGGATGGGAGTATCAATTGGAAAGTATTCGCCATGGATGTTATCAAAGTCCATTATTTGAACAAATTTTAAACAATCATAAAGATTTAGACATTTATCAATACCATGATCATTTTTATAAATTGAAATCAAAAGCGATGACGTTAGATCATGAATTAATTCATGTGAAATATTTTGAAGATGTGAGTGCATATATAGAAATAATTACCAACTTACAAAAAGATGAACTAACAGGTTTATATACTAGAAAGAAATTAGAAAAATACATTGCTGATTTATTACCGCCTAGTACAGTAGTATTGTTAGATATTGATGATTTTAAACAAATTAATGATAATTATGGCCACCAAGTAGGGGATCAAGTTTTAAAAAAATTAGGACAATTAATTATAGGGCATATTCGTCAAGGAGATTTTGCTGCTCGTTATGGAGGAGAAGAAATTCTAATTATTTTTAAAACAAATCAAGTGCAATTTGTAAAAAAGAGAATAGAAACAATGAATCATCTATTTCAGGATTCATTTAAAGAATTTCAAACTACTTTTTCTGCAGGAATTTCGTTATATGATGAAACAAATTCCATTCAAGATTGTATGAAACAAGCTGATGATGCTTTATATTATGTAAAACGTCATGGAAAAAATAATAGTTTGATTTATGATAAAAGATTAGAAAACGAAATTAGTAAATAAACTAATTTCGTTTTATTTTGTTTGTGATTTAAATTTATTTTATAACGTTATAACAAATTATTCTTATTACTTTTTTAATTTTTCTAATTTTTTAGTTTTAGAACTTTTATTTAACATGGAAACAGCTTTTTCATTTGTTAAACCCGTATTTAATAATTCAAAATATCTTTCTCTAATATGATTGATACTGGCGGTAGAATAATCAATATCATCAATTTTAATAACTAACCTTCAATCTTGTACTGACATTTGATAATCATCAAATCTACCACATTCTAAGCAAAAACACCTATAATATACTCTATTTTCTAAACCAGAAACATAATTATGAGACATATCTTCGACAAAAAGAAATGGTCCCTTATGTCCTAATCTACAAGCTTTATTATTATTTTCATCTCTACGATAATAATTTGTAATATGAATTAAATTTTTGTGCATAAAAACTTCCTCCTAGAATTTTTTTATGGAAGAATTGAGGTAGTTATTTCTTCCTTTGGAAGGGAAAAAACTATTCAATTGAACCATGCAAATATATCTAAATTATAGAATTATTTATTTTCTTTTACAACTATTCATACTTGACAAAAAATTGTAAATTTTTATTTATTATTTCTACTAATATTTAATAATATTCCTACACTACACAGAGTAATTAATAAACTAGATCCTCCATAACTAAGAAAGGGGAGTGTTACTCCTGTTACAGGAATGAGTCCAACGACTACCATTAAGTTTAAAATTGATTGAAAAGCAATTTGAAAAGTAATGCCAAATGCTACATATTTTTGAAATAGATTGGAAGAATTTCTAGCAATCATAAATCCACGGTAAATAATAAATAAAAATAAACTGGCTACAATTAAAATTCCCATAAATCCAAATTCTTCACTGATGATTGAAAAAATAAAATCAGTTTGTGGTTCTGGTAAATAAAAATGTTTTTGTCTAGAATTTAAAAAACCATATCCAAATAATCCACCAGGTCCAATAGCATAAAGAGATTGAATGATTTGAAAACCACTTCCTAATGGATCTTGCCAGGGATTTAAAAAAGATAGAATACGAGTTAAACGGTAGGGTGCAGCTAAAATAAGTCCTATAATTCCGATTACTCCAATACTTCCTAATTTTAAGAAAAAGGAAATAGGAACACCACCTACAAATAGCATGCCAATAATAGACATGACTAAAATCATTCCTGTTCCAAAATCTGGTTGTAACATAATTAAAAAGAAAAGGAATAATAAAAGTGAAAGAATTGGTAAAATACCTTTTTTAAATTGTTTCATTAATTTTTCATTTTTAGTTAAATAATGAGCAGTAAATAAAATCATAGCTAATTTAGTAAACTCACTTGGTTGAATACCAAAAGATCCAATTCCAAACCAACTTCTACTTCCATTACGAATACTTCCGATTCCAGGTATAAGAACTCCAATTAGTAATAAAATACAAAGAAATAAAAATTTTTTACAATTTTTTTGAAAAAAAGAGAAAGGTAATTTACTAATGACTAGCATAAAGAAAATACCCAATATGAAAAAGATTCCTTGATTGGTAACAAATTTAAAAGGATTTTGAAATTTGTATTCAGCCCATACATAAGAAGCAGAATAAATCATAAGAAGTCCAAAAAGAGAAATGATAATAACACTTATGAATAATAAATAATCAAATTGTTTTTTCATAACCATACTCCAAATGCTAATGCTATCATAGAGCCAAATAATCCAATAATCCAAAATAGTTTTACAATATCTCTTTCATTCCATCCTTTTTTTTCAAAACTGTGGTGTAGTGGCGCCATTGGAAATAATCTTTTATGTGTTAATTTATAATAATATCTTTGTAAGATACAACTACTTGTTTCAATAACAAATACAATACCAATGATAATTAATAATAGTTCATGTCTGGTTAATATTGCAAGAGCACCTAAAGTAGCACCTAGTGCTAAACTACCTGTATCTCCCATGAATATTTTAGCTGGTGATACATTGAATACTAAAAATCCAAGCAGGGACCCAAATAAAATGAAACAAAAGCAACCAATACTTTCATAACCATCTAACCATCCAGTTTGAAAAACAATAATACCAAAAGTTAGATAAGCAATTGCTGAAAGTCCTCCAGCCAGGCCATCTAATCCATCTGTTAAATTGACAGCATTACTGCTTGCTAACAATAAAAATAATATAAAAACTCCATATAACCAACCAATATCTATTTTAATATGAAAAGTATGAATCCATAACAATGGTTCATTTCCAGCTAACATAAAATAGTAAAAGAAAATGAGAGATATGATTAATTGTAAAAGAAGTTTTTGTTTTTCTGTTAATCCTTTATTATTATGTCTTTTAATAATTAAATAATCATCGATAAAACCAATGAGCCCATAACCAATAAAAGTAATAAAAACAATTAAAATATTATAACTCCAAGTAATTTTTTGTAAATAAAATAGTAATAACATGGCAATCATAGTTGCTAATATAAAAATGATTCCTCCCATGGTTGGAGTGCCTTGCTTTTTTTTATGAGTATCTTGTAAATAACGACTTAAAGATTGTTCTGCTTTTATTCTTTTTAATATGGGAATAAAAAGAAGGGCACAAATGAGTGATATAAAAAAACCAATCATGATAGAAAATACTGCTTTTGTAAGTAATAGCATGATTTCACCTCAATCATTTCAGTTTATTATATTCTTATTTTTTGATAATTATGTATTTTATTATTTTGATAACATCAAACGAACTGTTTCACCTTCATAAATACGTTCTTTGGCTTTTGGTGATTGATAACCAACACGGTTACCATTTCCTGAATATTCGATTTTAAAGTCTTTTAATTTTTCTGTTGCTTCTTTGACTGATAAATTAGTAACGTTAGGAACTGTTTTATATTTTTTATCTAAGTAGTTATATTTTTTTTCAGTATCGCCACCTGGTTTTTTAATATTTAAAGCTTTGATAGAGTCTTCTAAGACAGTTTTTACAATTGGTGCAGCAATGGTTCCTCCATATTGGGTTGCACCTTTTGCATTATCAATCGCAATATAAACTACAATTTGAGGATCATTAGCTGGTAGAAATCCCATAAAAGAAGTAATATAATTACCAATCATATAACGCCCATCTTTTACTTTTTGTGCAGTTCCTGTTTTTCCACCAACACGGTATCCTTCAATATAGGCAGGTCTACCTGTTCCGTTTGTAACAACACTTTCCAATGTACTTCTTACTTTTTTACTTGTTTCTTCACTAATCACTTTTCTTTTTATTTTAGGTGTATTTTCTTTTACAGTAGTATTGGTTTCAGGTTCATTTAAACTTTTAACAATGTAGGGTGTTAATAATTTACCACCATTAATGGCAGCACTAACAGCAGTAATTTGTTGAATTGGCGTAACACTAACTCCTTGCCCAAAAGAAGTTGTTGCAAGTTCTACAGGCCCAACTTTATTTAATGGAAATAAAATTCCTGTTGCTTCACCATTTAAATCAACACCTGTTTTTTCTCCAAATCCAAATTTACGAATATATTGAAATAATTTTTCTTTTCCAATTTTTTGTCCCATCACAACAAAGCCAGGATTCGTTCTGGTCTATACGAGAACATAAATGTTGGTATTGGGAACATCAATGATA
>CAMBYP010000011.1 GCA_945872435.1 uncultured Mycoplasmatota bacterium | reverse complement strand
CAATGCTGTGGAAAGTAAAGGTGTAAGATATGAATGAAAATAAAAAATTATTAGTTATTTTAGGAATTGTTGTATTAGTAATACTTGCAATTATTGGTTCTAGTGTACTTGGAACTAAAAAACAAGAAGAAACTATTAAAGAAATTGAAAAATTAATGGATTCAAAAACCGGAGAATTAATTTATTTGGGAAGACCAACATGTACTTATTGTGAGAAATTTTCTCCAATTCTAGAAAGTGCTAGTGATAAATATCAATTTGGATATTATTATTTAAATACTGATGAGTTATCATCTACTAATTTAACAAAAGTATTAGAATTATTAGAAATTGATCCTGATTCTTTTGGAACACCAACCCTTGCAGTTGTAAAAAATGGCAAAAAAGAAGCAGTACAACCTGGTTATACTGATGCAGAAGGATTATTTAAATTTTTACAATCTAACAAAATTATTTCTGAAGACGCAGCGTATGAATCAGATGATGCCAATTTGAATAAAATTGATTATGAACAATATAAAGAAATTATTAATAGTAATGAAAAACAAATTATTGTTTTTGCACAAACAGGATGTTCTCATTGTGAAGAAGCAAGACCTAATTTGAATGAAATTGCAAAAGATTACGATATTACAATTAATTATTTAAATATTACTGATTTATCAACAGATGATCAAAGTAGTATGACAGAATCATTAGATATATTAAAAGATGGTTTTGGAACTCCACTAACAATTATAATTGAAAACAAAAAAGTAATTGATTCACTTGAAGGATTTGAAAGTAAAGATTCAATGATAGATTTCTTTAAAAAGAATGGCTTTATTGAGGAGTAGTGATATCATGTCAATGATTTCTGAAAGAGCAAAAGAATTTAAAAAAAGATATCCTGCTACGATTGCGTGGAGAATTAATGCACATGCTAAAGTAATTGAAGAACATTTAAACCCTGGTGAAGAGGTACAATATGTTTTTGTAGCACAAAAAAATGATAATCCATTGGATATGATTACTTCCTGTGTAGTGGCACTTACCAATAAAAGAATTTTAATTGGTCAAAAAAGATTAATATTTGGTTATTTCTATACTGCAATTACTCCAGATATGTTTAATGATATTAAAGTGAAAGGTGGAATTATCTGGGGAAGAATTTATATTGACACAGTAAAAGAATTTATTCCTCTTTCCAATATTCAGAAAGATGCATTAGATGAAATAGAAACAAATATTACAGAATATATGATGGAAGAAAAGAAAAAGTATGGTGCATTAAATAATAGAGCAATTTAAAAAAGAGAATTTTTCTCTTTTTTTTTTCTTAAAATTAAGCTATACTATTATTAGAATAAAAGAGGGTGAAGATATGATTTTAAGAAAACCATATGCATTATTAATTAAATATTTTAAAGTTATTCACTTATTTGTATGTTTATTAATCGGTTATTTAATATATAAAACTAGTCATGTACTTAATTTTTTTAATACTTATGCTAGTACTGTAGAAAGTGTTGTAGGTCAATCTACAATTAAATCTTTATTGAATGGAGTATCAATTTTTATACCTCTTTTAATTGTTATCATTTCGGTTGCAATTATATATTTAATGAGATATAAGAAAAAACCAGTATTATTTTATATTATTACGATTTTAACATATTTATTTACAACTGGAGTATTTTATTTCACAAAAGGTGTTTTAAATGATATGTATATCCAAGTTGTAGATATTAGAATTGTATTACTAGTTAGAGATTGTATTACAGCAGTTATGATTTTAGAATGGTTCACATTAATTATATTTGCTGTACGTACAACTGGATTTGATATAAAAAAGTTTAATTTTGGACAAGATTTAGAAGAATTAAATATTGATGCAAAAGATCGTGAAGAATTTGAACTTAATATTGAAATTGATACTGATAAATTAAAAAGAGGATGGAATAGAAAACTACGTCATGGACGATACATATATAAAGAAAATAAATTTTTAATTAATTTTGTAGCTATTATTGTTCTTGTTATTGGAATTGGATATAGTGTGTATCAATTTGGCTTTAAAAATCGTTCTTATGAAGAATCTAGAATGTTTATGGGAAATGGATTTACAATGCAAATTGTAAATAGTTATATTACGGATAAGACAAATCAAGGAGAGTTAATTAATGATAAATCAGTTTATGTGTTAATTTCTATGAATATTCAAAATAATTATTCTACGGAAAGAAAATTTGATACAGCAAGACCTGTATTAGTAATAGATGGAAAAAAATATTATAGTGATATTGAAAAATCAGAATTAGTAGAAGAATTAGGTAATACATATTATGGAGAAGCTCTTGACACAGAACAACATAATTTTTTATTTATTTATGAGATTCCTAAAAAAGAATCTTTGAAAAAAATGCAATTTCAATATATTGATCAAGGAGATAAAATTGGGGAATATAAAATTACTAAAATTAATTTAAATCCTGTTGATTTAACAGAAAATATAACACAAAAAGCAGTTGGGTTAGGTAAAACGATTAAACTCAATGATGTAGTATTTAATGGTAGTACGCTAAAGATAAATAATATTAGTATTGCTGATAAATTTCAACTAAAATATAATTATTGTATAAATGAAAGCGAATGTTTTCCATCCACTGAATATTTGACACCGACAGTGGATGAATATGAAAAGAGCATTTTGAAATTAAATGGAACGCTAACATTTGGAAAAGATTCTAAAGAAAAATCAATGACTTTATCAAAATTATTAGAAAAATACGGAAAGATAGTTTATACAAAAGATAATAGGGTAAAGGAAACAGATATTATATTAAAAGAATTAAAACCAAAACGAGTATCATTAAAAAATGAGGGATATGTAGAAATGTTAAGTGATGTAAAGGATGCAACAAAAATTGATTTAGTCTTAACAGTATATAACACTACTTATACATATCATTTGAAATAGGAGGGGGATTATGAAAAATAAAATATTATTTTTTGCTTGTATGATGTTATTTTTTGTAATTCCTTTTCAAGCTAAAGCAGCATCTTGCTCTAATCAAGAAGCGCTACGCTATCAAAAAATTGCATCAAATGTTAATGTTACAACAACATATACAGAAACAAATGGTACTGTGTCATTTCAAGTGATTATCACAAATTTAACTCCACAAATTATAATTTATGATATTAGTCATAATCGTTATTATCATTACGGAGATAATGGAGAAAATCCTAGTGAAGTGATTGTAGATGGTTTTGAAGCTGATAAATCATATCGTTTTATTGCGTATGCAACGAACCAAGATGGTTGTGAGTATGGAAAATTATATACTTATTATGCAAATACACCAGCATACAATCAATTTTATAATGATCCTGTATGTCAAGATGTAAAGGAATATAAGTTATGTCAAAAATGGTTGAAAACAAATTTATCACATGATGAATTTGTAAAACAAGTAAATGAATATAAAGAATCATTAAAAACAGAAGAAACCACTAAAGTTCAAAAGGTAAATAGTCCAGGATTTAATTTAGCCCAGTTTTTAATTGATCATTACTATATTTTATTGATTATAATTATCTTATTTGTTTTAGGAATGATTTATTGGAATGAAAAACATGACACGTTTGGATTTTAATATAAAAAGAACAACAATAGAAATTTTGCTATTGTTGTTTTTGACTTTTTTGTGTATAATGGTTATAGTTCATAATAGTGGGGTGATACGAAATGAAAAGAAAAATGATGTACGTTTTAGGAACATTCATTTTATGTTTAATGATAACACCAAATGTAGCTAAAGCATGGGAAGGATCTGGAGGTGGAGGAGGAACTAATTTACAAGATTGTTCTTCTGGATGGTGTTTTGATTTTCGCTATACTTCAGAGCAAGATCAAGTCGTAGCTGGAGCTGAAGGATTGCGCTTAACAGTTGTTGATAAAAACGGAAATAAAGTTCAAGGAACTAGAAGTTATGATTATTTTAGGACAGCAACTTATAATGCTGTAATGGATTCTGGATACACAGGTGGCCAAGTATATTATAATCAAGGCAAAGCAAACAATGGAAATAAAGGCGCAGTTCATACACACAGTGCATTTTTTGTAAAAGGAAGATATCCATATGCGGGACAATGGAATGGAATTCCTCATATTATTACCGCTAATGCACAAAGTTTTAATACGCAAACATTAAATTTCATCAAAAATTATGTGAACTCAAATCCTAATGGATTTATGAATATGTTAAAAAATGATTTGCAATATGACATGAGTAAAGATACAGGACTTGGGGAAAGATATTTGCAATTTGAACCATTGATGGCAGTTTATCATGGCAGTGCTGCAAATACTTATGTTGGAACTGCAACAGAAATTATGACACTTTTAAAATCGGAGATTGGTAGATTACCTAATTTAGAAGCATACGGATTGGCATGGGGAATTTTAGTTGATTGTAACGTAGCAGTTCACCTTTCGGATGCTTCAGGGATGAATAAACGTAATTTTACTTATCCATATATCGCACCTGGAATGTTTGAAGCAATTACTGGCGCTAAAACTGATCCTTTTGATACATATTTTTCAAATGATGGGAAGAACGCATATGGCCATGGTGTACTATGGTTAACAGAATTATTCCCTTGTGATTGGAATAATCCAGATCATTTCAAGGATACGAATGGTGATGGAATACCGGATAGCGGTCCAGGTGGAGCAAACTGTTGTGTATCACCATCAATTACTGCATCTCATTCAAAAGAAGAAATTGAATTTGCTTATCCAATCTGTGGAAGTTGTGATGTAAATACACAACCACCACAAGCTAATACTCCTGCTTGTGGAACGGATGGTAGCAGTAAAAATCATACATTTACTGATACAGTATCATGGAGATGTATGTATCTTGATAAAGACAGAACACAAATGTATAAAGTATCATCCATTAACAAATATTGTTCTGTTTATTGTAAAGAATCTACAAGTTTATTATTACCAGGTAGTTATCAAGGATATGTCATGACAGGAAGCTCATTCATTTGGCCAAATAGCAGTAAATATCGTTTAGATATTAGTGGAACTCGTGAATGTAAAGTAAAAGTTGATTATAAAACTTGGTATGACGAATATAAAGATGCGGCAGCTAGTACAAAAGCTAGCTTAGAACAACAAATGAAAAATTGTGCTAGTGATAATGTGTTAAATACTAGACAATTTGCGTATGATTTACAACCAACAATTAAATTAAGTGGCTATAAAGGATATCGTAACGGAAAAGATGAAGATGATTCAACAGTAGGAAGTGTTGAATTAACAGCAAAAAAACAACCAATTGAGTTAACTCAATATTCTATTAAATACAGTGGAAGCGTTGCAGAATTTTCAACTTCATCAACAGGTATCCAAAAGTTTGCAGAAACACTTTGGGATAATAAGAGCTATGTAGCTACTACACAAAATCAGTATGTATTGCCAAATGATTTATACAGTTATGCGAATAAGAAAACAGGTATTTTATCATATAGAAAACCAAATAGTGATAAAATTGATCATTATACGAATCGTGGTTATGGTAGTTTAGCTGTTGATGATTCCACAATTCCAAGTGGAAGTAATGAAAAGAAAGGAAATACTGTAACATTAAGTTATAAAAAGATTAGTGCAAATAATGATGAAACACATTTTGATAGATATACAAAAGACTATACATGTCAATATAATGTGAAACGTGGAAATGTTACAGTTTGTGATTATCAAAACCCTGAACATTTTAAAGACATAGACGGTGATGGATTACCAGATAGTGGTCCAAACGGCGAAGATTGTTGTAATCATTTTATTACTGAATTTGAGGGAGATACAGAAAAAATTGAAGAATTAAAAAATAAATATCCTATTTGTAAAAATACAAATGCAAAATGTGATTATAAAAATCCATCACAATATATAGGAGCACCGTATGGAACTACTCCTGGTAAAGGACCAAATGGTCAAAACTGTTGTGATGATTTAAAAGCAAATTATGTAAAATATGGTTTAACTTATCAACAATTCAAACAATTAGAACAAAAATATCAATGTTCTGGTGGAAATGGTACTTGTACACCAATTCCAACAGTGTATGATAAATCATGCTGTTCTGATCCAAAATATCAAAATTATCCAGTTTGTAAAATGGAAGGTGGAATTAATGTTTTATATCGTGAGATTTCACTTTCACATCCATTCTTAAGTGAAGATGGCAAAACAAGAACTCCTGGAGATAATTGGAATTCAAAAAACAATTATTTAGTAAGTAAATACATTACAAATAATCGTGATGTGAAGGAAGAAGATATTTATACTGAGAAACCAATGTATATTTTTGAATTAAATAGTCAGACAATTTCTGCTATTAGAAGTTATAACAGAGGTCATAAATTTGATGATTTTGAATTGAAATGTAAAGATGGAAGAGACTGTCAAAGTCGATTTATAGAAAGTTATCTAACTGATACTGGAAGTACGTGTACGACTAATAGGGGACATAATATCAGTCGTTGTAATAAAGATTAGGTGGTGAATTAGTTTGAAAGAATCATTTTGGGGAGCATTTGTAGTTGGATTAGGAATTACTACTATCGTATTGATGTTTTATTTTCAAACTCTGACTAATACAGATGAACATAACTATACATTATTAAAAGAAACAACTGAAGCAGCTATGACAGATGCATTCGATATTGCAACTTATAATACGACAGGTAATATTCGAATTGATAGAGAAAAGTTTGTGGAAAGTTTTCTTCGCAGATTTGCTCAAAGTGCTAGTCTAGCAAACGAATACCGCATTGAAATTTATGATGTGAATGAATATCCACCTAAGGTTAGTATACGTATTAAAAGTCGCAAGACACAGTCCTTAGCAATATTGCTTGGTGGGCAAGATACATTTAATTTTGAACTTGTTAACAAATTAGATGCAATTTTGGAAACTCCATATTAATAGAAAGGGATGAATGAAATGGGGAATTTACAAGTAACATTACAAAGATTATTAAAAAACAAAAATACGGTAACGATTATTGCTGTTATCGTAATTATGGCACTACTTTACTTTGGATATAAGGCACAAATTGATTCTAAAGTAAATCCTGTGTCAGTACCAGTAGCAAGAGAAACAATTCAACCAAAAACTTTAATTAAATCAGATATGATTGATTATGTTGATGTTGCACCTGTTGTACTTAACGAAAATGTAATTCAATATGATTCAGAAATTATTGGAAAGTACACAAACTACAATACTGTAGTACCACAAGGAAGTATGTTCTATAAAGAAACAGTTGTTTCTAAAGATGACCTTCCTGATAGTTCATTTGTTAAAGTAAAAAAAGGAGAAGTAGTATATAACTTCCCAGTAGATATGGACTCTACTTATGGAAATTCAATTTTCCCTGGTAATAAAATTGATATTTACATGAAAGCAGAAGCTGAAAATGGACAAATTATGGTAGGAAAATTAATTGAAAATATCGAAGTATTAGATGTAAAAGATAGTAGTGGACAACATGTATTTGAAAATAGTGAAGAACAACGTACTCCTGCGTTCTTAATCTTTGGAGTAAAGGATGATATTAATATTTTGCTTAGAAAAGCAAGTTATATGTATTCTTTCTCTGTAGAATTATTCCCAGTACCACATGGTGGAAAAGTAGATAATTCTGGTTCTACAGAAGTTAGTACACAATATTTAAAAGATTTCATAAATGCTAATACTGTTACAATTCCTGACGAAACGACAGCTAGTCCTAGTACTTCTACCTCTCCATCAAAAACTCCATCTGGAAATGGAAATAATTAATTGTGAATGAAGTAGTATTTGATCAGATAGACTTTGGAGAGTTAAAAAAGTATTTGGATGACCCAGATGTTACCGATATTTCTTATAGTAATGGTGGTCAATTATGGTTAAAGACATTATCTAAAGGAATTTTTCGTGTAGAGGAACCAAATATTAATAATGCATTTATTGAAAAATTAGCTTTTCAATGTTCCAACGTAATGGGGAAAACGTTTAATATGGCTTCTCCATTCTTGGACGCTGAAAGTGCAGAGTTACGTTTGAACTTTGTACATGATTCTATTGCTAGAAATGGAATTGCTGTTGTTTTACGTAAAACACCAGCAAAAGTTCGTTTAGAGAAAGATAAGATAATTGCTGATAGGTATGTCACTTTAGACGTACATGACTTTTTATTAAAATGTGTAGAAGGTCATTGTAACATCGTTGTTGCCGGTGAAACTGGTAGTGGTAAAACTGAATTAGTAAAATATTTAGCTGCACATACTGCAGAAAATGAAAAATTAATTACAATTGAAGATACATTAGAACTTCATTTGGATCGTATTTTTCCTCATCGCGATATTGTAGCGATGAAAACTAATAATATTGCTTCATATAGTGATGTATTAGTTACATGTATGAGACAAAATCCAAAATGGATTTTACTTTCGGAAATACGTAGTGCTGAAGCTGTTATGGCAGCTCGTAACTCTATTTCTTCAGGACACTATATTCTTTCTACAATTCACTCTAGTAATGCCGCATCGATTCCAAGTCGTATGTATAGTTTATTGGAAACAAATCAAGATATCGAACAATTTTTAAAATCAATTTATCGTTACATTCAAATCGGTGTTTATATTAGAGGATTTCAAGACAAAAATACGAAAAAATTTGTTCGTGAAATTGCAGAAGTAGTAGAATTTTATGTAAATGAAGAAAATGAAGCAATATGTAACACAATTTATAAAAAATCTATGGAAGGTCGTACTATTCGACATAATCCTAGTAAATATTTAATTGATTATTTAGAAGGACAAGGTGTTGTTCTTCCAAAAGATATCATTCATGTAGAAGAAAATGAAGAGCAAAATGAAACAGTAAATTCAACAGAAAATATTCAAACTGTTCATGCTAATCATACAGAACCTGTGAATCCGACTGTTTCAGCTTCAATTTCAGAACAGCCACAAGTAAATTCTTCATCACATGGGTTTATGAATCATCAAGTATCAGGAAATAATCAAATTTCATCTGATGTTGAATCATTATTTTAAAGGAGGTAAGGAAATATGACATTTTTAATCTTTGCACTTATTGCATTTATTATTATATTTGTAATAGCGTATCGTAAAAATTCAGGGCAAAATGTTTATAAATACATTTCGCAACAAGCTACGTCAATATATGACAAGTATGCTCCTTACTCTTTTAAAGTAGTAAGGGAAAAAGTAAAGGAATTAGGGCAAGAATATACACCAAGACAATATGTACTGCAAGCGTCAGTTTTTGCTGTAGGTGCATTTATCATTACTTATATGTATTTTTATAATGTTTTGATTGCACTGATGTATGCAGGATTATCTATTTTTGCAATTCCATATTTAACGTATTTAAGATGTAATCGTGTATATAGTGAATTTATTTTTGAACAAATTCAAGTGTATACAACAAATACAATTATGGAATTTAATACAACGCAATCTTTTGTGAAATCATTAGAGGGTGTATATGAATCTGGTGTTTTAGAAAATCCAGTCAAAGATGATGTTAAAATGATGATTGATCTTGCATATGAAAATGGCACGATTGAAGAATCAATTAATTATTTTAATAATAAATATGATTATTATATTGTAAAAAATATGCATCAATTATTTACACAAATTACTAATGAAGGTGCTAAAAACTCTTCAGGAGCATTAGAAAATATGTCATTAGATATTGATATGTTAGTTGAAAATGTATATCGTGACCGTATCGATCGTGCTACATTCCATAGAAAGTTTTTGCAATTTGGATTTATGCTTTATTTTATGGTTATGTTAGTACAATTGTTATTAGGAAATGAAACATACATTAATATGTTAAATCTATGGTATATTCAGTTAATATTACACGTAATTGTAATTATGAATACAGCCTTCTTACTGAATGGTGAAAAATATTATAATGAGAATGTAGGTGCTGAATAATGATGGCGATGATACCAATTAGTTTTATGTTTATTATAATTAGTGTAATTGTTTTATTTGTTTTAAATTTAAACAATATGATTGATGCAAAAAAATTCGTTCAAGATACAGAACCATATTTAAGATTTTTAATGGAAGATGATTATGAATTTTTGCTTAGAGTTCGTTATGGTGATGATATTGATGTTAATAAATTATTTTCAAAACGTGTTCAAACAGCTATTATTTCTGTTGGAGTATTATTTTTAGCGTTTTTATCTAGTTTAAGTTTTTTAAATGGATTAATCATAATTATTATTTCATTTGGATTATTTAAACTGCCATATATTAATTTAAAAAGATATTATCAAGCAAATTTGTATCAAATTAACTTAATGCTTCCATACTATTTAAAGAGCTTGGAAATTTTGGTACAACATTATACAGTACCAGTTGCACTAGCTCGAAGTATTGATACAGCTCCTGATATATTTAAATCAGGACTTAGAAAATTAGTTGAGAGAGTAAACCAAGGTGATTCTTCAGTAGATCCATATATGGAATTTGCTAAAGAATATCCAGTACGTGATTCAATGCGTATGATGAGACTTCTATATCGTCTTGGATTGGGAAGTCAGGAAAACAAACAAGAACAATTGATGATGTTTTCAAGAACTGTATCACAATTACAAAACAAAGCCCGTGAACAAAAGTATAAAGATCGTTTAGAGAAGATGGAAAAGAAAACGATGTTGATGCTTTGCTGTACAGGTGGAGGAATTATATTCTTATTGTTACTGTCAATGACTCAAATGATGGGACTTTAACATGTAAAGTGACTTGAATATGCAAAAAATAAGATGTATAATGTACATAGTAAGACAAAGTAAGGTGGTGAGAATATGAAAGAAGCTTCAGGAGAAGCAAACATCACAGTATTAACAATTTTATTAATTGGAATTGTTGCTTTAGTTGCAACACCATTAATTACAAATATTATGAATTCAACAAAAAGAAGAACTTGTTGTACTAACGCTGGTGGTAAATGGTCTGGGAATACATGTGTTTCACAACCAGGTTATGATGCTGCAACAAATCAAGCATGTTTAAGTGAGAACCAAGATGCAAAATAAAAAGATAGAGAGGTATAGCTTATGAAACAAAGTATGGGCGGTATTTATATGTTTAATTTTATTATTTTATTCATTATAATTGTATTTGCCTTTTTGGCTGGTATCATAAGCTATAACCGTGCTTTTAAAGTAAATAGTAGAATTATAAATGCAATTGAACGACACGAAGGGTATAATCGATATGCAATAGAAGAGGTTAATGGTATTTTACAATCATTA
The DNA here is from genome assembly GCA_945872435.1 of uncultured Mycoplasmatota bacterium. GTDB lineage: Bacteria > Bacillota_I > Bacilli_A > RF39 > UBA660 > UMGS2016. Next base: position 19,254 of record CAMBYP010000011.1, on the reverse strand, counting down.
GGTTATAATGCTAAGGACACAATTAGTTGTCCCAAAAAAGATGGCTATGAATTAAAAACTGATGGTAGTGCTAGTACAAATTTATTTGATTACTGTGTATATAGAAAACAAGAACCGGAAACGGCTTATTCTACATATTTAGTAACTACATATATTTATATGAATGTACCATTAGTAAATAACCTATTTAAAATACCAGTTTCCACAAAGACCAATCGTATTTATATTTTTTCTACGGAAAATAAGTAGGTGTAATATATGAGAGAAGCGATAGGTAGCACATTTGTATTTAATATTATTATTGTTTTTGTAATTTTGTTTATCATTATATTTGCTGGTTCATCTAGCTATTCTAAAGCAGCAAAAGTAAAAAATACAATTATAGATATATTAGTTCAAAATGCTGATGAAATTGGACCTGATAGTTCAAGATTACCAAATACAGTAACTACTAAGATTAATACAGAATTAAAAAATATTGGGTATCTTGTCAACCCTAATAAAACTCAAAATTGCCGTTTAAGAATTGATAGTGAAGGTACTAATAACAATGGTACGTCTTCTAGTGAAGCAAAACGTACCGCTCAGTTATTAACTCCAACTAGTGATTATCGTTATTGCGTATGGAGAATTCCATCAGAGCGTGGTTACTATTTTAAAGTTACTTCATATATGTATTTTGAATTCCCACTAGTTTCTGCAATTGAATATCCAATTGAAGGGGAAAGTAGAGTTATATACGATGAAGTGATGCATGAATATTAAATTATATTTGCTAATGCATGAAAAGATATAATAAAACATTGTTTTATTGTCTTTTTTCATTCATATAGTAAAATTCAGGAGGTGAATCATGAACGTTATTATCGCTAATAAATATCAATCTATGTTACAATCTTTAGATATTGATATTATCAAAACCATGTATGGTGAATTCGAAGTGGATGAAATTATTAAAACTTTTAAGAATTTCTTTTTTCAAAGAATGATTTTAGATGTGACAGCAATTAAAGATTATAAAGATATTTCAAAATTACAAAAATTATCTGTTGAATTAGATATGAGTAAAGTAATATTGTTTTTTGATGATACTGCTGATACCTCAATTCCTAATTTCTATTCTATGTTAGTTGCAATGGGAATTTATAATTTTACCAAAAGTTTAGATGGTGTTCAGTATTTATTGAATACACCAAATACATACAAAGATGTTGCGCACTATTTGGTGATTAACTCTCAAACTCAAGCTATGATGCAACAAAACGGAACATCTATGGGTAGCCAAAATCAAGCTATGGCTCAACCAATTGTTACAAGACAAACAAAAATTTTAGGTGTTAAAAATATTACAAAAAGCACTGGTGCTACTACTTTGATATATATGATGTTAAGACAATTAGAAAAGAATTATAAAGTTGCTGCTATAGAAGTAGGACGTAGAGAGTTTAGCTTTTTTAGATATAAAAACATGTATAGTGTAGATAAAGGTGAATTGAAAGATAAAATATCTAAACTGTCAGATTATGATGTGCTATTGATCGATGTCAATGATGATAAAAATGCATTAGATGTATGTACAGATGTAATCTATTTGATAGAACCATCTATTATTAAATTAAACCGATTAACTATGGTTGATCCTAAAATTACTTTGAAGTTAAAAAATAAAAAAGTAATTTTAAATCAGAGTTTACTAAGTAGTAATGATGTTGCCGAATTTGAATATGAGGCAAAAATGAATGTTTTCTTTAATATGCCACCATTAGATGAAAGAGAAAATGAATTACCTGTTTTAAATGATTTATTGACAAAATTAGGTTTTACTTTACAATCTGATGAGCAAAATGTGGATAGAAGAAATAAGATTCTTGGTATTTTCTAGTAATTAAATTGACAAAATTTAAAATATTAGTTATACTTATTTTAAACAAAGGAGGTAAATTATGTTTGTATTAGCAGGTTGTGAAATTGGCGGAGTAGAAATTCCTTCAATGATTACAACTATTATTAGTTATGTTGTAACAGGTATTAAAATTGGAGTTCCAGTATTATTAGTTATTTTCGGAATGATGGATTTAGGAAAATCTGTTATGAGTAGTAAAGAAGATGAAATTAAAAAAGCTCAAACTACTTTCTTTAAACGTTTATTGGCTGCAGCATTTGTATTCTTTGTAATTACAATTGTGCAATTCTTAGTCGGAGTTTTAGATAGTGCTGGTAAAAAAGATGGACAAACTACAGGTGCTACAACATGTTTGAAGGAGATTTTTTAAGTAATTACTAGTGTAATTACTTTTCTTTTATATGATGTTATTATTAAGTACTAGGTGTGCAATAGGTGGTGTTCCAATACCAGACTATATTCTAAATATTATTTCTTATGTTATTGATTTTATTAAAATTGGAGTTCCACTATTACTTATTATTTTTGGAATGTTTGATTTAGCAAAAGGTGTTGTGGCTAAAAAAGAAGAAGATATGAAGAAATATCAGAGTTTATTTTTTAAGAAATTATTAGCGGGTGCTATGGTATTTTTTGTTGTAAGCATTACCATTTTTTTATTGAAATTACTTGATTCTGCAGAAACAAATGGAAGATCAACAGATGATTATGAAGCATTGAAATGTATTCAAGAGATTATAAAAGAACATTAATATATAATGTTTTTTTTATTTGAAAAAAGATTGTTATTATTGGAATTGGTGTGATATACTATTAACAGGTGATAGTATGAATTTACAAATAAAAAAAATCTCATGCTGTATTTTAGTTATGATGTTTAGCATGTTTATTATTTTACCAGTAAAAGCAGAGATGATAGATTATAAAAGCGCTACAGCTTGTCAAAGAGCTAATTGTGAAAGAGAAGGCGATAAACTTAATACAGAATCATGCAATGATAAGGGTATTGAAGCATGCGAGTCCGAAAAAAAGAATGAATCAGATGATTCCATCACAATGTGTGGAACTTCTATTAAAATGGATTCAAGAATTCCTAAATTTGTTTCCAATATTTACAATTTATTAAAAATAGTGACTCCTATTGTTTTGATATTATTTGGTATGTTAGATTTTGCGAAAGCAACAATGAATTCTGATGCTTCAGCATTGAATAAAGCTGGCAAAAAGTTTGTGAATCGTCTCATAGCGGGTGCTGCAGTGTTTTTTGTATTTATTATTGTTCAATTTTCAGTACAATTATTAGCACAAGCAGGTGCGGGTTCAACGATGGATTGTGCAAATTGTCTTTTAAATAATCAATGTAAATAAAAGTAATTATAAAAGTTAAAAAGTATTTTATAATTACTTTTTTTTGTGATATAATGTTGATATATATAGACTTTATGTTAAGGGGTGGAATATATGTGGCTCATTAATATGGTTTTAATTCCAATATTTTTCGCATTTGATAAAATTATTTACGGATTAATTGTTAGTTTTTATAATTTATTTTTTGAAATTTCTAATGTTTCATTGCTTTCTGATACAACGGTATCAAATTTTGCACAACGTATTTATGTAATTATTGGAGTATTTATGCTATTTAAGGTGGCTATTTCTTTAATTACTATGATGGTAAGTCCTGATTCTATGGTAAAAGGTGGTCCTAAGTTAATTCAAAAAATTATGATTTCTTTAGTTTTATTAATTGGAGTTCCTTATATTTTTACTCTGGCTTACCGAATTCAAGGAATTATTATTTCAGATAATGTTTTGGGTAATTTAATATTAGGTGCTACATCTAATCCTGATAAGATAAAAGAAGATTATTCTAATGGTGGAGAAACAATTGCTCTTCAAGTTTTTAAAGGATTTTTCCATCCGAAAAACACTTCTGATAATAGTGTGGAAGTGAAAACAAAAGAAGACTGTAAAACAATGGAAGAAGACGATGAGGCTTGTATTTATGCTACTGCTGAAATTCTAGACGACTTTGGAAAAATTATTGATAGTGACAAATATTCGTATAGTTATTTAATTTCTACAATAGCAGGTGGATATGTTGCATGGATGTTATTAACTTTCTGTTTTGATTTGGCGGTTCGTTCGGTGAAATTATCATTCTTACAATTGATTGCACCCGTTCCTATTTTAGCTAATATTGATGAATCTAAACAAAATGTATTTAAAAATTGGGTAAAAGAATGTACTTCATGTTTTTTAAGTATTTTTATTCGCCTAATTACTATTTACTTTATTATTTTTGTTATTTCTGAATTAGTTCGTAATGATGGTTTTGGATATTATGTTTTTGATGCTCAAACACAAGAATTTGTATATAAAAGTGGTTTTTCTAATTGGTTGCTAAGTGCATTTGTTATTATAGGGCTTTTGATGTTTGCAAAACAAGTTCCACAATTAATTGAATCAATTTTTGGAATTAAGAGTGAAAAATCATTCTCAGCAAATGGATTAGCAATGGGATTAGGATTTGCTGGTGGAGCCGCAGTAGGAGCACTTGCCAATGCAGGAAATTATGCTCTGAATCGACGTAAGTTTATAAAAGAACATGCCAAAGATGAAAATGGCAAATGGAACGAAAAGACTCAAGCAGAATTTAATAAACAGTTTGGAAGAGGTCTACTAGGTGGAGCAAGTACATTTTTAGGAACTACTGTAGGTGGAGCTGCTTCAACAGCACTACGTTCAGGTTATACTGGTTACCAAGGCAAGAAATTAGGAGAAAGTATTAGAACTGGACATAAGGCCTCTATTCAAGCACGTAATAATCGATTGTCAGGATATGGTCTAAAAGACAAATTCACTGATATGACTACTAATTTTACAGGAAGCCCTCAAAAATTTGGATCACAAAGTGAAAGGGCAGGTAGAATTAAAGAATTGATGGAAAGAAAAAGAAATGCAGAATTAGCTGAAAAGACGAATGCAGAATTATTTAGAGCTAATTTACAACAAGTTGAACCAAAATATCAAGCTGGTATTAGTGCTTTATATAATCCGGATAAAGATGGTGTTATGCCAGAACCAGATAATATTGATTGGAAAGCATATGTTGCACAGGTTGGAAAGATTGATTCTAGTGACAAAGATTTTGATAAAAAGTTACAAGAGTTTGAAGCAAATAATAGTGATCAATTAGTTGATAGAAATACATTTGAGGCAATTAATTCGGCGTATAAAGCACAACGTAGTAGTGATAAAGCTGCTCAATCTATTGAAAAAGAAATCACAAAACTTAAAGAAGCAAATGATCTTGGAAAGAAAAAATAATAAAGGTGAAAAGGGTGTGATACGATATGGATGGAAATTATTTGATTCCTGCCAATTCAAAAAAATCTAGATTATTGTTTAGTTTATTTACTTGGTTTGATCTGGTAATGTTTGGATTAGGAGTTTCAATTACATTAATTTTACTAATGTTTGTACCATTACAGTCAACATTAGTAACAATTGTTGTATTGGCTCCAGGCCTTGTTACTGGTTTCTTAGTAATGCCTGTTCCGAATTATCATAATGTATTGACATTTTTACAAGAATTAATTAATTTTTATTCGACAAGAAGGCAATTTGAATGGGAAGGTTGGTGTGTAAAAAATGGCAGAAATAAAAGATAAATATACAACGCAGTTTGTACCGGTGAAAGATATTAAAAATGGTACAATTATTCTTGATAACAATGAAAAAGTTACAGGAGTAAAAATCATGCCGAGAAATATTTTTATCTTAGATTATGATGTTCAAGCTGGTATGATTTCTAATTTAAAAAATGTATATAATACTATTGATTATGAGTTTTGGGTAATTGCAGCGGATAGACCAGTAGATATTAGTGTTTATCTTTCTCAATTACAACTTTTATATAATAGTACAAATGATCCAATTCGTCGTAAATTAATTGTTGAAGATATTAACAAAGGAAACTCTTTTGTTAATAATAATATTGTAGATACAGAATATTATTTACTATTTAAAATTCGTGACGAAGATAAGATGCAAAAAAGATTGCGCACTTTAATTACACAATTTGCCAATGCAGGATTAACATGTCATCAAACAACAAATGATGATTTGAGAATTATTTTGGATAACTTTTTAAATGGTGGACAAACCACTACGTTTGGGACGGTGATGACTGGTGGATATTAAAACTCAGATTGCTCCAAAAGGTTTAGAATTTAGACCTTCTGATTTTATTATCAGTGATAAATATGCAACTATATTAACAGTTATTTCATATCCAAAATACATAAATCCTGGATTTTTATCTGATTTAACAAGTATGTCAGGCATCAAAATGGTAATTAAACATATTCCTTTTGCATATAGCGAAATTTCTAAAATGTTAAATAAAGAAATTGCCGATTTAAAAGATAAATACCAACAGGAACCTGATAAAACAATCCAAGAAAGGATTCGTCAAGATTATGAATCATTAGAGGCTTTTATTCAAATGATTGCTGCAACTCAGGCTAAAATTTTTGATTTTCAGTTACATGTTATGATTACTGCGGATAGTGAAGAAGAATTAATTAATAAAAAAATGCAATTGAAAAATTATTTGGAAGCTATGCAGATGAGAGCTGTTCCTTTGAGATTTGAACAAGAAAAAGTGTTAAAATCGATTTTACCAATTTTCCCAAATCAAGATATTGAAGACAGAATTGGTACACCAATTCCATCACCAACGATTGCAGCAATGTATCCATTTATTTTTGATAGTATCAAAGATCCTGGATTATCTACTCTTTTAGGTGTTGACTTTTCTGGAGGAGTTATATTATTTAATCAATTTTTATATCAAGTTCAAAAAGAACATAATAGAAATAATGCCAATTTAATTATTCTTGGTACTTCAGGTAGCGGTAAATCAACTGCTGCTAAGATTATGTTAAGAAGTCATTTTAGAAATAATTATAAAGTAATTGCAATCGATCCTGAAGGAGAACTTGAAGAAATGGCACGTCTTTATAACGGTGATTTTATTGATCTTGGACGTGGTGGAGAATTTGGAATGATTAATCCACTAGAAATTGTATTAGATGCTGATGATGAAGAATTACAAGCGGGTGCTAGTCATTCTGTATTAACTAGTACATTACTTTCGTTGAAAGCATTTTTACGCTATTATGATCCTGAAATTCCGGGTGATGTTTTAAATCTATTTAGTGAAGTAGTACAAGATACATATCGTCGTTTTGGAATTGATTTTAATTCTGATTTTACTAAATTTACATCTAATGATTATCCAACTTTTAAAGATGTTTATTTAACAATTCGTGGACGTTTAAATGCAATGCCAGAAAAAACAAGAGAACGTGATATTATGGAATACTTGGAAATGAAAATTAGACCAATTGTTCGTGAATTACGATTCTATTTTGATGGTCATACTACAATTCAACCACGTAGTGATTTTGTAGTTTTCAATATCCGCGAATTAATGAATACTGATACAAATATTAGAAATGCATTATTTTTCAATATTTTGAAATATGCATGGGGAATGACTTTGGATAAAAGCGTAAATACTGTATTATGCGTTGATGAAGCCCATGTACTTTTAAGTGGAAATAATGAAATGGGAGCGGAATTTTTAGCTCAAATTCAACGTCGTGCTCGTAAATATAATACTGGAACAATTATTATCACTCAACAACCAAGTGACTTTAGTGATCAAAGAGTTATTGTTCATGGTAAAGCAATTTTTGATAATGCTTCGTATTATTTAGTAATGGGATTGAAAAAACAAGCAGTTGAAGATTTATCAAAATTAATTGATTTAAATGATAATGAAATGGAAAGTATTAAACGTTATAATCAAGGAGAAGCTTTATTTGTATGTGGTAGTCGTAGAATGCGTATAAATATTATTGCTTCTGATCAAGAATTAGATTCATTTGGTTCAGGAGGAGGACTATAATAATCTGCCAATTGCAGGAATGAGGTGAGGTATGTGAATAATTTGCTAAATTTTAATAATCGAAATAATGGTCAAAGTATTGGTGAACAAATAACTAATACTGTAAAAGGTTTTCTAAAAAGCAAATTATTATTACCTCTTGCAGGAGGTGGAGGTTTTTTACTATTTTTAATACTGATAATTACAATAGTAATTATGCCACTAGTTGCAATTGATGATGCGATGAACGGTGTAAAAAAGACTCTTGATGATGCAGGAAAAGCCACAGGGAGTTTTTTTGAATCCTTAGGAAACTTTTTTACTACTGGTTATTGGGGTAGTAGTGAAGAAGTGTTTTACAAAGTAGTTGGTGATCGATATGATTACTATATTCAAAAAGGGATTAATGTAGATGCTCCTTTAGTTTTATCAGCAGTATTCGTTGGAAATACAATGATGAATAATACCAATAGTGAATGTACTATTGAATCCAAAGAAGTTGATGAAGGAGAAATGCCGGATATTAATTTAGATTGTGGCGATGACGAGACTGAACAAAGTTATGGTGAATTACGAAAAGAAGCCATATATCTGATGGATGGAATGGTAAATGGAAGCAGTGTGAAATCCGAAGAAGAATATCGAAAGTGGTTGCATGATAATTATATTGAAGATAAATTAAAAAGAATGGGCGTAGATATTCCTAAGGATGAAAAAGAAAGGGAAAAATTATTTGAGGATACAATAGATCAAATTTATTTTAATAGAGAAATGTATGAAGCAGCATTAAATGGTTTTACAGATGAAGAAGCAACTGGCAATGTTTGTAAGTTTAGTGTGAATTCATCTGCTGGTCTTCAAACGATTTCGAATGTAAAAGTACGTTTACTTGGTTGTACAGCTAGTGGTGGTTCTAGTGGACCATTGGAAGATGAAGAATTAGTAGATTTAGAAAAATATATTTTGGGAGTTACATATACAGAAAATGGTGGAGCTCCTGATGAAGCAATTAAGATGCAAGCCATTGCAGCACGTTCATTTTTGTTAACTAGATCTTATGGTGGAAAAATCGAACAAGAAAATGGTAGTTCAATTGTCCAAATTAGAGCTTGTACATGGGATCAAGCATATTGTGACCCTGATAAAGGTTGCTGGTCTAATGGTGCAGGTGGTGAATACGGTAATACAATTCATACGGGGTATGATCCATCGAAGAAATGGTCTAAGAAACCACTACCTGAAAATGATCGTATTCGTACTTTAGTTGCTGAAACTGCTGGACAAGTTGTTGTTGATAAAGATGGAAAAGTTTTAAACACGCCATATATGTCTGATGTTCAACAACAATGGAATACTATGGCTAACCAAGGAAAAACAGTAGCAGAAATGGTCAAAAAAACATATCCTAATGCAGTAGAAATAACTTCTAACTGTACAGGTGGTGGAGACGGTTCCATTGAAGGAAATCCTAACTTTGAAAATGCAGCCGCATGGAAAGCACCAAGCAATCCATATGCACCTAATTATTATGGGCAATGTACTTGGTTCGCATGGGGCAGATTTTATGAAATATATGGATATAGCCCTGGATTTACGGGTTATGGTTATCAATGTGCTGAGCAGACTTATAATGCACATCCAGATAAGTTTACTAATCCAAAAGATACCAAATTTCCAGTTGCAGGAGCAGTTGGTTCTAGTGATTATGCCCATAACCATGTTTTTATAGTAACTGGAGTAGAAGGAAATAAAATTACTATACAAGAAGGTAATTTGAGTCAGGAACGCGGTGATAATTATAAACATTATGTACCTGACAGTTGGGGATACGCAATTAAGGATTGGCAGACTGTTACATATACAATAGATCAATTACGCGGGCTTTATGGTGATGTTAGGTTTGCAAATCCAATCAATCCGCCAAAATAAACATAAATGAAAGGAATGGTAAATATGAAAAAGAAAAAGGAAAAGTTTCATTTTACGTTAAAACATGGCCTTTTATTAGGAATTGTCATTCTTTATATTATTTTATGTTTTTTTGCTTTTCAACCTAAAAATGATGAAAAAGAATTAAAAGAACCTATTTATATGGTTTTTGGTGCTGACCACAAGTTTTCATATAGTGATGGAAAACTGGCAGAAGATGATAATTGGAATCAAATTTTTGGAACCAAGAAGTTTTATACTTATAGTGATGGTAAGTATTTAGGAAATTATAGTTTAATGCAATATGATACAAAATTGTATTTATTTGATGATGCTAATGATTCAATTGAATATGATGGTGTTTTATTTGCGTATTGGGCTCCTAAAAAAATTGATGTTGTTAATACTACTTATGTGAAAGCAGATAGTGATATTGAAACAGTTTTACGCTATTTAATTGATGGTAGTGATATTGTTATACCACCATTAGAACAAATGTGGATGAATCAGAAAATATTAGTAGATATTGATGGTGATGGCAAAGATGAAGCTGTTTATGCGATTAATAGTATGGGAAGTGAAGATAATTATCAAAAATTTTCATTTCTATGTTATGAAGATAACGGAGAATTTTATCGTATCATATCAAGTAATAGTACAAATAATAGTCATCAAATTACACACTATTATTCCATTGCTCAAATTATGGATTTAGATAATGATAATCAAAAAGAATTAATTGTTAGAGATATACAATATGGAACAGCAGCAGTGGAAAGATATCATATATATAAGAAAAAAGGAGATAATTATCAATTAATTACTTCTGAGACATAAAATGAAACATTATTTGTTTCATTTTTTCATTTTTATGGTATGATATTAATAGTAAAATGAGATATTAAGGACCGGAGGTTTTTATGAAATTAAAGTTTAGAGCAGATAAAAAAGATATTAAAATTTTTATTATTTTTTGTATCGTATTATTATATTTAGTCGCAATAGCAGTATGCAACGTTGTGTCTTTTTTAGGAGAAAATGAATTTAGTGGTTTTAATCCACTTCCAGCGTTTTCAGAAGAGTATTTTGCTCCTACTATGGTATTTTATACCTTGGCACTTATTTTCTTTGTATCAAGTGTAAAAGATAAATTTTATGAAAGAGATAAAGGGGTAGGAATTACAGTTGGTAAAAAAGAAAAAAGTGGTTATGCTAGATGGGCTTCTGAAGAAGAAATGAAAAAACAATTAAAGAAAATTGATCCACGTGCAGATGAAATTCCATATGGAGGAATTCCAATGATTAATAATAAAAAAGGTATGTGGGTTGATAATTCTGATTATCATAATTTGATTATTGGTTCTACGGGTGCTGGTAAAACTCAAGTTGTTGTTAATCCATTAGTAAAGGTATTAGCTAAAGCTGGAGAAAGTATGATTATTACTGACCCTAAAGGTGAAATTTATGAAGAAAATGCCAATATGTTACGTGAAAAAGGATATAATGTTGTTTTACTTAATTTCCGTAATCCACAACAAGGTAGTGGTTGGAATCCATTAACTTTACCATATGATTATTACCGTAATGGGAATCAAGATAAAGCAATTGAATTGGTAGACGATTTAGCAGTAAATATTTTGTATGATGAAAATGCTCAAAACCAAGATCCATTTTGGGAAAAAACATCAGCTGATTATTTTGCTGGTTTAACATTAGCTCTTTTTGAAGATGCAAATCCTGATGAAATTAATTTAAATAGTATTAGTTTAATGTCAACTTTAGGAGAAGAAAAAATTAAAGGTACTCCTAATACATATATTAAAGAATATTTTAATAGTAAGGATCCGAAAAGTACCGCATATGTTGATGCATCTAGTACTTTAATGGCACCAACTGATACAAAGGCTAGTATTTTATCTGTATTTAAACAAAAAATCAAATTATTTGCTTCACGTGAAAATATGTCTGAAATGCTTTCTCACAGTGATTTTGATATGAAAGACATTGGTAGAAAGAAAACAGCTGTATTCATTGTTATTCAAGATGAAAAGAAAACATATCACTCATTAGTTACTATTTTTATTAAACAATGTTATGAAACCTTAATTGATGTAGCACAAGAATCACCAAATGGAAAACTAGCATATCGTACTAATTTTATTTTGGATGAGTTTGCCAATATGCCACCATTAAAAGATGTAACAACTATGGTAACTGCAGCACGTAGTAGAAGTATGCGTTTTAACTTCATTATTCAAAACTTTGCGCAATTAACTCAAGTATATGGAAAAGATAATGGAGAAACAATTAAAGGTAACTGTGGTAACATTATTTATTTAATTAGTAGTGAGTTAAATGCCTTAGAAGAAATTAGTAAAATGTGTGGTGAGAAAAAATCAAAGGAAAAAGAAAAAACTGCTTCAACACCACTTGTTACAGTCAGTGATTTACAACGTTTAGAGCAATGGTATGCAATTATTTTAAGAATAAGAACAATGCCATTTAAAACACGATTAAAACCAAATTTTGAGATGTTAAATGAAAATGCTTGGGGAAAAACTTATGAAAAAGCTACATATCCACATCGTGAAAAAAAGGAAATAAAAACGTTTGATTTAAAAGGTACTGTTGATAAAATTAGAAAAGAAAAAATGGATCAAATGGGAATAAGTGGAAATCCATTTGCAGGAGCTAACCCATTTGGTGGAGGAAATCCATTTGGGGGTTCTAGCCCATTTGGCGGTGGAAATCCATTTGCAGGAGCTAATCCATTTAGCGAGGCGCCTAAGCCTAGTGCACCATCCAATAAACCAGCTACCTCTAATTCATTAGGTGGTATGGACATTCAAGATATGGTTCGTCGTATTGATGAAAAAATTGCTGCTTTAGAAGAGGAAGAACGCCAAGAACGTTTAGCAATTGAAAAGAAGAAAAAAGAAGAACAAGACCGCCAAAAAAATGAGCAAGAAAAAATCAAACGTTTGGAAGCAGAAGAAAAGAAAAAAGCCGAGGAAGAAGAAAAGAAATTACAAGAATTACAAAGAAAACAAGAAGAGAAACTTGCCAAAATTCAAAAACAAGTAGAAGAAAGAAAAAGAAAAGAAGAAGAAGAAAAAAGAATAAAAGAAGAAAATTTGAAAAAACAACAAGAAAAAATGAAACAAGAACAAGAAAAACTTAGAAAAGAGCAAGAACAAAGATTAGAAATACAACGTAAAGAAAGAGAAGAACAAGAGCGAATTAAAAAGGAGCAGGCAGAACGAATTCGAAGAGAACAAGAAGAACTTTTAAGAAAAGAACAACAGTCTAAAATGCCAACTTCACCAATTATTGATGAAAAAAGCGAGGATATAGTAAAAGAAGAGGTTGCAGTTCCAGAAGTAAAATCTAATGTTTCTGAAACTGTAAAAGAGCATACAGTGGAAGAAGTACCACCTACAATCGAGCATGAAATTACTGAAGATGAATTCTTTGATGATTTCTTTAGTGATGACGATGATGATGAATAGTCACATTATGTTATTTATTACATATATTATAGTAGGGTGATATGATGATTTCGAGTATTACGATCAGAGAGTTAAAGAAAAAAATAGGACAAATTCCTCTGATTGATATTAGAAGTATAGAAAGTTATAATAACAATCATATTCCTACTGCAATTAATATTCCTTTTGAACAATTAATTATATACCCAGATAAATTTTTAAATAAAAATACCATTTATTATATTTATTGTACAAGAGGAATGAAAAGCTTAAAAGCAATTCAAATCTTAATGAAACAAGGATATCAATTTGTACATGTGAATGGTGGATATGAAGAATGGGTGTTAGAAAATTAGAAAGAAATATCTTTCTAATTTTTATTTTAAAGAAGTAGGTATTTCATTCATTGTAGAAATGTATTATAATATAGTTAGAATCAGATAGGGGTGATACAATGTTAGATTATATTATTATTGGTTTATTAATTGTAGTAATTATTTTGGTAATTATATCAATTGTAAAAAATATTAATGAAGCAAATATTACGGAAAGATTAGGAAAATTAGAAACAGAAATGATAAAAGAATTGAGTACTTTTCAAACCAGTCTATCAAAAAATTTAGGTGAAGATTTTGAAAACCAGTCTGAAAAAATCGAATATAGATTACGATTAATTAATGATAAAGTGAATGAAAGATTAGATGAGAATTTTGAAAAAACAAATAAAACATTTACATCAGTATTAGAAAGATTATCAAAAATTGATGAAGCTCAGAAAAAAATTGATACATTATCAATGGATATTGTGTCTCTTCAAAGTATTTTAACAGATAAGAAGAGTCGCGGTATTTTTGGTGAAGTAAATTTAAGACATATTATGGCCAGTGTTTTTGGTGAGAATAATTCTAAAGTTTATCAATTACAATATACATTTTCTAATGGAACAATTGCTGACTGTGTTTTATTTGCACCAGAACCATTAGGAACAATAGCAATTGATTCTAAATTTCCGTTAGAACATTATCGTATGATGGTTGATAAAAATAATAGTAATACACTTAGAGCAGAAAGTGAAAAACAATTTAGAATGGATATGAAAAAACATATTGATGCTATTAGTAGCAAGTATATTATTCCAGGGGTTACAAGTGATCAGGCAATTTTATTTTTACCAGCAGAAGCAATTTTTGCAGAACTAAATGCTTATCACCAAGAAATTATTGAATATGCTTATAAAAAGCGTGTTTGGATTACATCTCCAACAACTTTAATTAGCACTTTAACTACAATTCAAGTAATTATGAAAAATATTGAAAGAGATAAATATGCTTCAGTGATTCATAAAGAATTAAAATTACTATCTGAAGAGTTTAGACGTTATAAAGATCGTTGGGATAAGCTTTCTCGTTCTATTGATACAGTTAGTAAAGATATTAAAGATATTCATACCACAACGAATAAAATTACCAAACGTTTTGAATCTATCAATAGTGTAGAAATGGAACATATAAAAAATGAACAAATAGGTGACAGTCATGAATGATTACTCTTCTAATATTCGCGAAAATGCTAGAAAAAAAGTCATGCAAGAATTAAAAGAATATCGAAATGAATTATTGAAAAGAGCAGAGCAAGAAAAAAATAATGATAGTGTTTCAGGGGAAAAGGGGCATTCTAAAACACTCGGAACACATCCTGGTACTGGTAATTTTTATAATCATAGTCATGATATGAATGAAGAAGAGAAATTTACTTCATATAATGGATTTATTAATCAATTTCTAATGGTATTAATTGTATTTTGTTTCTTATTTACTATGTATATGATTAGTGCATTTATATTATTATGATGGATTTTTCCATCTTTTTTTTGTAGGAAAATGTAAAAAAAATAAGTACATTATTAATATGGAATGGTTAAGAGAATTGGAATCCATTTTTGGAGTAAAAATTGATAAAGAACAATATCAAGTTATCACTGATACACATCAATGTTTACAAGTGATTGCAGGAGCAGGAAGTGGTAAAACATTTACAATATGTTGTAAAGTATATTATTTAGTAAATGTAAAGCATGTGAAAGAAAGCGAAATTTTATTATTATCATATACAAATTATGCTTGTAATGAAATATGCGATTATTTAAAAAAGATGAAATTAAATATTGAGGTAATTACTTTTCATAAATTTTCATTAAAAATTTTAAAACTAAATAAATATATATATCATATTCAACCTGATGTAAGGACTATTAGTAATGCGTTTGTAGAGGATTTAAAAATTAGGAATATAAAAGACTACGATAAACTATTTTTATCGTATAGGGTGACAAAACAGTGGAAAAACCGACTTTTTATTTATTATTATTTTTATATAGTTAAGAAATTACATTTAAAAAATCAAAAATCTTTATTTCAAGAGTATGTTTATCAAGAAATTCAAAATCAAGAAAATAAATTATTATGTAGAAAATTTGAACAATATAAACAAAGTCATCATTTTTTAACATTTGATGATATGGTAAAAGTGGGATTATCAATTTTAAAAGAAACAAAAATGACATTTACATATAAATTTTTAATCATTGATGAATTTCAAGATATTTCATCAATAAGATTTCAATTTATTTATGAATATTATTTAAAGTCAAATTGTTCTGTTGTTGTAGTTGGAGATGATTATCAAAGTATTTATCAATTTGCAGATTCTAATGTTTATTATTTTATTCATTTTTTAGATTATTTTAAAGAAGGAATACAAGTTTTTTTAAATCATACTTATAGAAATAGTCAAGAATTATTAGAATATGCAAAAAAGATCATAGATTACAATACGAATCAAATTGAAAAAAAACTATATTCTAATAAAAGTTTGAAAAATCCGATTCATTACATATATTACGGTAATAATAATGAGTTTTTAAAAAGCATAAAATATTTACTGTATCATTTTTATAAAGAAACAAGAAAAATAAAAATCTTATTATTATCTAGATATCAACATGATTTTGATGTATTGAAAGAAAAAAACGTCAATCGTTTGTTAAAAAAATGTCCTACATATATTAGTATTGACATGTTGACAATTCATAAAGCAAAAGGGTTAGGATATGATGAGGTAATATTATTAAATTTAAGACAGGGAAAATATGGTTTTCCTAGTACCGAAATGAAAGTTGATATGGAAGAAGAAAGAAGACTATTATATGTTGCATTAACTAGAACCAAAAACCATGTATATTTATTTGTTCCCAAAAAAAATCCCTCAATTTTTATTGAGGAATTGAAGAAGAATCATGAGAGTTAGTATATATTTTACGATATACTACTTTTCCATGTTTTTTTAAAAATTCTTTATTTAAATAATCATAATAACTTCCAGGTGTTAACAATCCATTAAATTCAAGAATATGTAAACCAACGCCATTTAAAACTGTTTCAACTAATCCAGTACAATTTGTTTTTAAAACGAAAAACTTTTTCCATTTTCCAGCAGTTATTTTTTTGAATTTTCCATTTGCAAATTTATATATTTCACTGGACATATCATGATATTCTTCAGATGGTAATAATCCCATTTCAGATAATTGCAAATCAGGGTAATAATCTTCTACATTTGTAGTGATTAATTTGTTGATTCTTTTTTTTACGACTTTTTTTTCATTTGCAGTAAGTGAAATTCCAAAAACAACTAAATATCTTTTCTTATTTTTTAGAGCATATTGAATGTATTCATCGTGGTTTGCTATACAGATAATACCATCACCAATTGAATCAAAAAGTTTTCTAGAATGCATATTATAATTTCCGTAAGAATAAATTTTTCCATCAAATCCTACTTCAATATGTCCGAAAGCAGCAGTTCCGGAATTTGCTAAATGAATAATAATTTCGATATCTGCCTTTTTTGAAAAATTTTCTTTTTGAACTTGTAATATATCTGATTCATGTTCGTTTTCCAATATTTTATTGATGAGTGTAATTAATTTTCTTGGTATGAATGCTGCAATTAATATAGGTAGAGAAATACGAACTTTTCCTTTTAAATGTTTCGGTAAAATTTCAGATATAAAGCTGTTTAATTGGGACAAACTATATAATCCAAAATATACACCTACAATAAACATTACATATTGATATTTAGCGGTTGGATTCATCATTAAAAATAGAGATAATATAAATTTTATCAAACATGATACAAAAATAATAAATCTGCCGTGGATATGATTTTTTTTATAAAGTGTATAACTAATACTATCAATGATAGAGTATAATAATAAATATATCCCAGTAAGAACAGAAAGCCCTCCTTGAAAAAAATTAGGATGTAAATATATAAAGAGAGCAAATAAAATATCAAATATAGATCGAAATAGTGCATTATTTTTTTGCTTTTTTGTTAGAACAAAGATACAGTGAATCGTTGCATCAAGTAAAATTCCTAGACAAAATAGAAATGAAAGAGCATGAATTGTAAATTCTGATTTAAAAATAAATAAAAAACAACCTATACTAAAAAGTATAGAAGAAATCAAATAAGTTGTTGAATTAATAGTCTTTTTTAGCATATTTATTTACTCCTTGTTGATTGTATTATACTATAAATTGAAGAAGAAATGTAGATAATACTTGAAAAATAAAAATATATTTTATATAATGATATATAGAATAAGGAGGATAAAAATGGGGAAAGTAAATATAAAATTAAATGGTGCTGATACAGTTGTAGATGCAATTCGTTATTTAGAAGAAAACGGAAAAGACTTTTTTGTTTACACATTGAGTGAATTAGATAATCAAGCATATCAAATTTCCTATGTTACAAAAGTGGAAAATGGAAAAGGAATTGTTTTAACAGAAGATGAGTGGAATCAAATAAAAGAATTAATTAAACGTATTGTAAGAGAAAGTAAATTAGCACAAGACAATATTATAGATAAAGATTTTGGTGAATTAGAAGGTTTAGAAGTGACATATGCAAAACCATTTAAACTTCCGATGAGTTCTACTAATTTATTACGTGTCCAAGTAATTCCTGAAACGAAAATTGAAGTAGAAATAGAAACAGATAAGGATCCTGTTATTTCAGAAAGTTATACATTTGAGGAAGAAAAGAAGGATGAAGAACTACCTAAGTTGGAACCTTCTAAATTGGTGTCATTTGATGAATTTGAAGAACCAATCATTGAAACGGATACATTAAATAATTCATTTGAAGAAAAAATAGATATTAATAACATTGAAGAAATGTCATTATCTGAATTACCAGAACCAGAACCAATTCAAGAACCAGATTATATGGCGAAACTTGAAACTGAAAATTTTGAAGATACAGTAGTGGAAGAACCTTCAAATAATGTTCCAAAAGATAATTTTGAAGAACTAATCAAAGAAGAAACAGCAGATGAAGAAAATGAAATTATTTCTGATGTAGAAAAGACGGAAGATGAAACGCCTGTAGAAGCAGATTCAGTTATTGAATCAGTTGTATCGTCAAACAAAACAGATGAAACAGTTACTAATTTAGAACATATGAAAACTGAATTAGAAAAACATGATGATAAAGTTTCTGTTGTTTCAAAAGAATTAGCTGATCCAACATTTAAACCAATTAATCCATTTGAAAAAGTTCAAGAAGAACATAAAGGTAAAGGACTTATTAGTGGTTTGTATAGTAGCTTATTTGAAAGAAAAGAAAAAGAACATGAAGAAGAGTTGAAACCAGTTGATGTAGAACAGTATAAAGCACCAAAGCAAGAAAAAGAAACAACAATTGATTATAAAGCTTTAGAATCAGAAATTGAATTACTTCGTAAACAAATAGAAGAATTATCAAAAAAAGTAGGTTAATCCTACTTTTTAATTTATATATATAATAAAAAAATGAACATTACGTTCATTAATTACTAACTGGTGTCCCGCTGGAGATTCGAACTCCAGACCCTTTGATTAAAAGTCAAATGCTCTACCGACTGA
>CAMBYP010000010.1 GCA_945872435.1 uncultured Mycoplasmatota bacterium | reverse complement strand
CACCTGTACAGTATCGTCTAAAATATTCAAATTAATTTATCTTTTTATTTAGTGAGTACTTGACAGGTAGTAGTATCTTTCTTCTTTTTTTTTATAAACCTAGAAAAAACAATTCTAATCCTAATCTTTTATTAATCATACTATTTTTTATTTGATAATCTAATTCTGCTAATTGTTTTAAATAAGTAAGAAGATTATCCTTTGTAAACATACGCCCCTTTTCCAGTGCTTTTTTAATTCTAAAAGGATGAATATTTAAAATACTTGCTATATTTTTTTCAGTATAACCTTGCTGATATAACTCCTTTGCTTGATAAATAATTCGAAATTGATTTGCCAACATAATCATAATCATAATTGGCTCTTCTCCCCTTTTTATCATTTCATCAAGCATTTCTACAGCTTTTTCTTTTTGCTTTGTAACAATTGCTTCAATTAACGCAAAAATATCTAAGTCTATTGTTTTTATGGTTAGATCATCAATTAATTCTGTAGTAATTTCTTTTGTATCGATTGTAGCCATTTTTAATTTTTCTGCTTCTTGTTCTAATAATTCTAAGTGATTTCCAACTTTTTTTTCAAATAATTCTATATTTTTATCCGAAATTTGATAACCTTTAAATAACTCTTTCACAAAATGATTTATATTTTGAATTTGATTACATTCTTTTACAACTGCTATTTTTTTTATAGTTTTTACGATTTTTTTTCTTTCATCCAATTTCTCATTAGGAACTATAAATATTAAAATAGTATTAGGATTTGGTTGTTTTAGATAACTATCTAATAACTCAATAGGTTGTTCTATACTACCTTTTTTGACAGTTCCAGTCAAGAAGTAGCAATCTTGCAATATGATAGCTTTTTTTTCTTGAAAAAGAGAAATTGTTTCCGCATCTTCTAGAACATCTTTTAAAGAAACATTATCTGAATAATATTCATTGATATCTAAATCACTAAATTTATATTCTGTTCTTATTTTTTTTATTTCTTTTTCAATTAATAATTTTTCTTTTCCGTAAAATAAATATATCATATGAAAGTCACCTTATTCATTATATCGAAAATTATCAAAAATAACTAGTCAAATTAATAAAAAAAGAAGATTAATCTTCTTTTTTCTTTTCATGTTTTTCTTCTTTTGATAATTCTTTCATCGCATCTTTTCTTGAAAAATTTAAACGACCTCGTTTGTCTTTTCCAGTATATTTTACCATGATTTCGTCACCAACTTTAACAAAATCTGTAGCTTTTTCAACATGCTTTTTATCTAGTTTAGAAACATGTACCATTCCTTCACAACCTGGCCAAATTTCTACAAAACATCCAAATTCCTCGACTTTTGTTACTTTTGCAGTGTAAATTTTATCTTCTTCAGGAACTCTAGTAATATTTAAAATCATGTCACGTGCTTTATTAATAATTTCTTGATCATAATGATAAATTAGTACATGTCCATCTTCTTCAATATCAATTTTTACTGCATTTTTATCATTTACACTAATAACGTTACTTGAATCTTGAATAATTTTAGTAATGACATCTCCACCACGACCAATAACATCCTTAATTTGTTCTGGTAAAATTTGGAATTCGCAGATTTTAGGTGCATATTTACTTACTTCTTTACGTGGTTCTGGGATTACTGATTCCATTAAATCTAGGATTTGCATTCTTGCTTTTTTTGCTTGAGCTAAGGCTTCACTTAATATTTCTTTCGTTACACCTTTTATTTTAATATCCATTTGAAGTGCACAAATACCATTTCTAGTACCAGCAACTTTAAAATCCATATCTCCCATATGATCTTCTAATCCTTGAATATCAGTTAAAATTGTATAATTTTTTTCATCTTTGTCAGTAATTAATCCCATGGCGATACCAGCAATTGGTGCTTTAATTGGAACACCTGCAGCCATTAATGATAAACATCCAGCACAAATACTTGCTTGGCTAGAAGAACCATTACTTTCTAAGATTTCTGATACAACACGGATTGTATATGGGAATTCTTTTTCAGAAGGAATTACTTGTGATAACGCTCTTTCTCCTAAAGCCCCGTGGCCAATTTCTCTTCTACCTGGTGAACCATATCTTCCTGTTTCACCAACGCTGAATTGAGGAAAATTGTAATGAAGCATGAATCTTTTTTCATCTTCTAATTCCAATCCATCTAATACTTGATGTTCTCCTAAAGCCCCTAGTGTTGTGACTGCTAATGCTTGTGTTTGTCCACGTGTAAATAAAGCAGAACCATGTGTTCTTGCTAATAGGTCAATACTAGCTGATAATGGTCTAATTTCATCAATTTTACGGCCATCTGGACGTACTTTATCTTCGATAATTAATCTACGTACTTCCATAGCTTCCATATGTTCTAAAATACTAGAAATTTCTTTTAAAACTTCTTCTAAATTTTCATTTTCTTTATTTTTTTCTTCAAAGTAAAGAAGAGTTTTTTCCTTTACTGATTCAACTGCTTCAGCACGAGCTAATTTTTCAACAACTTGAATTGCTTTTTTCATGTCTTCATAAGCGTATTCATGAACTTCTTTTTCTAAATTACTATCGATTTTTTTCAATTCAACTTCAACTTTTTCTTTTCCGATTTCTTTTACAATTTCTTCTTCAAAAGCAATTAATTCTTTAATTGCGTGATGTCCAAACATCATTGCTTCTACCATGTCTTCTTCACTGACTTCTTTACTACCTGATTCAACCATATTAATTGCATCCTTTGTTCCAGCAACAGTTAAATGGATATCACTTTGTTCTAACTCTTCTGGGGTTGGATTAATTACAAATTTTCCATCAATTCTACCTACAATAACTCCAGCTACCGGTGTTGTAAATGGAATATCACTAATTAAAAGTGATAAAGAAGAACCAAGCAATGCTGCCATTTCTGGAGAAGCGTCTTGGTCAACACTTAGTACAGTATTAACTACTTGTACTTCATTTCTAAATCCTTCATCAAATAGTGGTCTAATTGGACGATCAATTAAACGAGCCGTTAAAGTTGCATTTTCAGTTGGGCGTCCTTCTCTTTTAATAAAACCTCCAGGAATTTTTCCAACTGAATATAATTTTTCTTGATATAGTACAGTTAATGGAAAAAAGTCAGCAGTTGATGCTTTTTTACTCATGACTGCAGCTGATAAAATTGCTGTATCATCGAAACGCACTAGAACAGCACCATTTGCTTGTTTTGCTAGTTCTCCATTTTCTATAATTATTTTCTTTCCATAAAAATCTTTTTCAAATAATTTCTTCATAAATCCTCCATTACAATAAAAAGACACTAAAAAATAGTGCCTACTTATCTTATTATTTTCTAAGTCCTAATTCTTTTACGACTTTACGGTAACGAGTTACATCGTTTTTAAATAAGTAGTTTAATAAACTACGTCTTTGCCCAACTTTTTTCAATAACCCTCTTTTTGAATGAAAATCATGTGGATGAACTTTGAAATGTTCAGTTAAATCCTTGATTTCTTCAGTTAAAATCGCAATTTGAACTTCAGCAGAACCAGTATCTTTTTCACTTTGAGCGAATTTTTTAACGATTTCTGCTTTCTTTTCTTTTGATAATGCCATAACATATTCTCCTTTCCATAATACGCTTACACCTAGATAAAAGTCGGAGACTCTTCCCTCCAAGTTATAAGTACATTTATATTATACGCAAAAATATTTAATTATGCAAGTATAAACTTTTTCTTTTTTCAATTTGATTTGTATTTTTATGGATTTCGTTTTTGTTTTCAAAAATTTCTTTATTTTTATTTTCTAAATGATGTGTTGCTTGCCATTGATGTATAAAAATAAGAGCCCAAATCTCTTTCTTTATAAGTTCTAAATAATTATCAGCATTTAATAATGAACAGTGATTACTTAAATATTTTTGATAAATAAATAATTTTATTTCTTCTAAATTTAAACCATATGATTGTAATTCTAACAATTCATTTACGTTACGTTCAAATGTTGGAATGTTGTGAAAATGACTAACAATAGATTTAGGATATTCTGTAATTTCCAAATCTTGAATTGTTAAAATTTGTGGTTTAATATGTTGTCTTTGTTCTCTCATTTCATTTACATAATCTACTAATGGTGTCTTCATATTCTCTATGTGATTTTGATTACCTGTTGGAATAAACTCATATGTCTCTATTGTTCCTTGATCTTTTGTTTGTATAAGACCCCATAAACTTACTTCATCAAATTGTCCTTTTTCTACAATTTGTTTCATAAATTGTTCTAAAGACATATCTAATTCTGCAATAAAATATGAGTTTAATTCTTTTTTATTTTTAAAACCTACAAAATGACTTAAAAAATCATTATAATCAAATTGTGGTGTAAATGGAATTTCATATTGTTTCATTATTTTCTTCATTGTTTGGTAATCATTTTCAACGTGTGTACATACTGTTTTATTTTCTAATGTATCAATGAATGAGATTAAACAAGGATTAAAAATTTCTACAAATTCTTGTCCATCTTGTTTAAATCGATAAGTATCACGAAGTTCATTACGGTTTGTAATATGATATTTTGTTTTCAGTTCTTCTGATAAAGGTATATTAGTAAGTCCCCATCTTTCAAAGTCATAATCTGGGCGTGACAAATATTGATTGATGAAGTCTTCTATTGTTATATTCATTTCATCTTTAAACTGTCTTTCTAATTCTTTTGTTGTCATATGATGTTGTTTAGCGAATTGTGATATCATCATATGATTTTTGGTAATCATTTCTTGTCCAGATAAATGATATTTATTTATTAGATGTTGTAATTGATAATAATCGTTTAATACTTCTTCTTGCTCTAGTATTTCATTATTATTTTTTGTATCTAATAATTTTAAAAAGTGAATTAAACGATGATCATGAATTTTATAAACAAAATCAATTTCTAATAATTTTCTAATTTTTTCTATCCTTTTTTTTATTTTTTGCTCTCTTAATAAATTTTCCATGGTATTCCCCCTTTTTTTGAAAAGCTTTAATATTTTATCACAATTTTTTTATTTGTCAAATTAAACTTTTCATAAACATTTATTTTATTCACAATTGTTTAAAAGATGAATGAAAAAGTAAGACAATGACTATTTCAAGCAAAATATAAATATTTTCAAACAAAAAAAGAACTTACTGTTCTTTCTTTGTTGATGTATCTTTGGAAAGAGAATGCCCTAATAATAATTCGATCTGTGGTAATTTTCCTTTTTTATTTTCCATAAATTCTGGAAATTGATACCATATTGGGGAATCACTTGCATCTATGAATACTGGCTTTTTTTCTGTTAATGCAATGTCCCATGATACATAATTAGTATTTTTCATTTTGAGTGCTAAACTTAGAACATATTGTTTTAATTCATTAAAATTAGGAACTTCAAAACCAATAATTTTTACCTTTGTTGATGGATGTGTCTCATAATGATGGTCTCTATAATCGATTCCTGGTGTCACTACAATTCCCGTTTTTAAATCAATTTTAGCAACCATACCACCATAATAAAGATTATTAACAATACTTCCATTTCCTATTTTTAATACCGCACTTGTAATATGCACTTTACCTTTTGTTTTAATTGTAATAAATTCAATTGTATTTAAACTTTTTGGATACAATTCTTTTAATTTCTGATTTTGTGTTAATTCATTTTCTAATAAATTTAAATCTTTTTCTAATAAACTTTCGTATACTTTTTCTGGTTTCATGTGATTATTGACAACTACTTTGCGAATTTGATTTTTTTCTTTGCGTTGATCGGTTTTTGCAATAAAAGTTGGATATTTTTTAGAAAATTTTGTAAATTCTTTTAAATTTTCGCCATTTAAAAATAAAAATTCCCGTTGTAAATCATTTTTAAATTGACGATATAACTCTGTTTTATGTGTCCAAAAATAATGATCGCTATGTTCATTAAATATATTTTGAAGTAATTGATTTTTTTCATTTGTAATATATGTTTCACGTTCTTTTTCATTTAACAAATCAAAACGATTATAATAGTATTCTTCAAAACTACAACCATATATTTTTTTGCATTTTAACATATCTTTGATAATAAATAGATAGTTCTTACGATTTTTACGACTGACTAGTGTCGCATAATTTTGTAATATTGTTATTTGATTATCAGCATTTATTTTTGTTTTTTTAAACATGTTCTCACCCACTAAAACATTTTCTATTATACCATAGAATTATTATTTTGTAATATTAAGCGGCTCATTTACCAATTCTTTTTGAACTAATGATTCATGAATTTTTTCTTCATCTGTATTTAAATATACCTCTTCGATACGTTCTACACGACATTTTTCTGCAGTAATAATTGCATTTAATTTATTCGCTGCTTCTTCATAGTCATCATTAACAATAACATAATTATACTTTGGTAATTCGTTAATTTCACGATATGCGATTTCAAAACGCTCCATCATTTTTTCTTTTGTTTCTGTTTTTCTTCTTTCTAATCGTTTCTTTAATTCATTCATGCTAGGTGGTAATAAGAAAACAAATAACGATTGGGGAAGAATTTCTTTAATTTTTAATGCACCTTGAATTTCAATAACTAGTATAACGTCTTTTCCTTCATCTAATTTTTGCTGGACAGCGTCTTTTGGAGTACCATAATAATTTCCTGCAAAAGATGCATATTCTAACATTTTATTTTCCTTTATTTTTTCTTCAAATTCTTCTTTTGTTACAAAGTAATAATCTTCGTTATTTTTCTCACCTGGCCTTCTATCTCTACTTGTCATAGAAATAGATTCCCATATATTTTTATTTTCTTTTTTTAAAGCATTACAAACAGTATTTTTACCACATCCACTAGGACCTGACAAAACAATTAAAAGTCCTTGTTTTTTAGTTTTAATCATATCCTCACCTCTTATTGATTGATTATACCATAAGTAAAGAAAAAAAGAGTAAATTTATAAATCATTTCTCTTTTATCTTCTATGTTCATTAATAGATACAGGAGTATCTATTAATTGTACGGTGTGTAATTGTTCTTTTGTAATTAATTCAGTATTTAAAAGATTACTTGTAAATACTCCATCTTTTGATGGAATTAAGAAAATATTAACATCTTCTTCATATTGTCTTCGATAAGTAGATAATATATAATGATGTTTTTTAATTAAGATTTGTGATGAAGTTAAGTTTTCCTCATTACGGTCTAAATTTTTATATTGCATATAATATTTTGCCCATATATTGTGTGGTCCATCTATATCATTGTCATCTTTAGAACGGACACGATAAAAATTGCCTTCTGGGTCAATAAACCCATAATAATTATGAATGTCCTCTAAATTTTGATATGGGGTAAAGTCATATACTTTACCTTCAATTTCAAATATTTCTTTCATTATGGATTTAATCTTGTAGGACCACGATAAATAAATGTAGCTTCACGGATATTATCAATTTCAAATATTTCCATCATCATACGAGCAATTCCGATTGCAAAACCACCATGTGGTGGACAACCATATTTGAAAAATTCTAAATAAAATTGTAATGATTTAGGATCAATTTCTTTCTCAATAATTTGTTTTGTTAAAATATCAACACGATGTTCACGAATTGCTCCTGTAGTAATCTCTACACCTTTAAATAATAAATCATAGCTCTTTGTAAGACCATTTTCGTCTAACATATGATAGAAAGGTCTTGCTTCAAATGGGAATTTTGTTACAAAGATAAAATCACTATTATATTTTTCTTTTGCATACTTACATAATAATTCTTCTTCGTGACGTTCAAAATCATCTGTTCTTTCACCTACAAAATTCATTTCTTCCTTTAAAATACGTTTTGCTTCTTGAAAAGTAATTCGAGGAAATTTTACATCAATATTACTTAATGTAACATGAAATGTTTCTTCTATTTCTTTTCCATATGTTTCTTTTAAACGTTTAAACATATATTTCAACAAATTTTCTTCTACATCCATGACTTCATTTTCGTCTTTCACCCAGCTAACTTCTACATCCAACATATTAATTTCTGTTGCATGATATGAAGTATGAGAATTTTCTGCACGAAATGCAGGACCAATTTCAAATACTTGATCAAATCCACTAGCCATAGCCATTTGTTTATAAAATTGTGGTGATTGTGATAAACAAGCTTCTTGTCCAAAGTAATCTAATTTAAATACTTCAGCCCCACTTTCTGCAGCCTTTGCACTAATTTTTGGAGAGTGAATTTCCATAAAATTATGATTGATAAAAAATTCTCTTGCAGCATGTTCAAATATTGTCTGTGCTTGAAATAGTAAATGATTGTCTTCTCTACGTAAATCTAAAAAACGATAATCAAGTCTTGTTTCGCGTAAGGCATTATCCTTCTTTTTTATATTGATTGGTAGCTCTTGCATAGATGTACTAGTAACTTCAATATGCGTTGGAATAATTTCCATTCCATTTAATTTTACTTTAGGACTATCCATCACAATTCCTTTAATTAAAACTGTACTTTCTAAAGGAAGTTTACTAATTAATTCTACTAAATTTTTATTTTTTTCTTCACTTTTTTCAATTGTCATTTGTACTTTTCCAGTACCATCTCTTAAAATAACAAATTGAACCCATTGTAAATCACGAATATTATCTACAAAGGCTTGTAGTTCAATTTCTTTTCCAAAATATTCTTTTAAATCTTTTATAAATATTTTTGCCATTTATTTTTTACTCCTTTCTTATTCATGTTCATGATGACACTGGCAATGATTTTTTCCATCACAATGATGATCACCATGACAACATGAATGTTCTTCTTCCAAAACTGTTTCTTCTAATTTTTCATCTAAGAACATTACAATATAATCTTGATCAATTTGATATTCTTCTTTTGTTTGATTATTCTTAATTGTATAAATATGGTCTTTCATTTCATTTTCACCAATTAAAATAACAAATTTTGTATTTAATCGATCTGCTTGTTTAAAATTTCCTTTTAAATTACGGTTTAAATAGTCTGTTTCAACAGTAAATCCATTCATACGAAGTGTTTGAGTTAATTGAAATGCATCTGTTTTTTCATGTTCACTTAGTGGAATAATATATGCATCTACTTGATTTTCATTATCTAACTTTATTTGTTCTGCTTCGATTGCATTTAAAATTCGCTCATAACCAAGAGCAAATCCAACTCCAGGAGTACTTGGTCCATCTAAATTTTCTACCAAATGATTATATCTTCCACCAGCACATAAAACATTATTACTTCCAAAATCTTTAATATCTGCCTCTACTTCAAAAACTGTATAAGTATAATAGTCTAATCCTCTTACTAAATGTTCATCAATTTCATATTCAATATTTAATGCATCTAAATATTGTTGTACTTCTTTAAAATGTGCTTTTGCTGTTTCTGATAAATAATCACTTAGTTTAGGGGCATGAACCATACATTCTTTTTCTTTGTCTACTTTACAATCTAAAATTCGTAATGGATTTTTTTCAAATCGTTCTCTACAGTCTGAACACAAATCTTCAAGATATGGTGCAAAGTGTTTTTTTAGAGCTTCGCGATAATTTTCTCGCGTTTCTTTATCCCCTAAACTATTAATTTTTACTTTGATTCCTTTTAATCCTAATAAGCGGAAAAATGTAACAGGAATACTAATTACTTCAGCATCCATCATAGCACTTTCACTACCAAATACTTCTACTCCAAATTGATAAAATTCGCGAAAACGTCCAGCTTGTGGCCTTTCATAGCGAAACATTGGCCCGTAATACCAAGTTTTTACAGGCATATTTGCTCTTGTATATAATTTATTTTCAATAAATGATCTAACAACACCAGCAGTTCCTTCAGGACGAAGTGTCATATCTCTATTTCCACGGTCTTTAAAATCATATGTTTCTTTACTTACAATATCAGTTGTTTCCCCTACACCACGGTGAAATAGTGAACTTGCTTCAAAAATAGGTGTTCTAACAAATTCGTAATGATATTTTTCCATTAATGCTGATAATAATTTTTCTAAATATTGTATATTTTCTCCATATTTTCCATAAACGTCATAAGTTCCTTTTGGTTTTTGCATTTTATTTTTCCTCCTCATGTATTTGTATCATTTCTTTTAATGCTTTACGTGGACGTGGACTTGGGAATTTTTCTGTGTATCCTAATGCTAACGCACACGCTACCTTTCTTTTTTCATGAAATAGTTGTTTTATTTCTTTTTCACATTCTAATATATGTCCAATCCATAAACTTCCAATATTTAATTCAGTTGCTTCTAAACACATATTTTCCATTAAGGCCCCAATAGATTGGTGTTTCATTCTTACGTTTAAATCGTTTTTTTCTTCGAAAACAACAAATAAAACATCAGCTTCTCTTATAATACGTGCTGTATTTTGAATACTTTCATCTTCTTTTTGCTCCAATAAAGTTGCTATGTTATTTTTCATTGCTTGATTTTCTACGACATGAATAAACCATGGCTGTTTATTTTTGGCTGAAGGTGCTAGAATACCCGCTTTTAAAATATGTGCGATTTTTTCTTCTTCTACTTTTTTGGGAAGAAAATGTCTAACACTTCTTCGTTTTTCAATCACTTCGTTAATTTGCATACCATCACCCTTTTTCTACATAAAAAAGCCCATGATTTAAGGACGAGTTACCGCGGTGCCACCTTAATTCATAGACTTATCTATACCCTTAACTCTTAACGCGAGAATACGTATGTTTTACTCGTTTGATGTCTTCTATTACTTTTTTATCTATGTTTTCACCCACCACATAGTCTCTACTATAAAAAATATAATATACTCCTTCAAACAAACATTGAAATATCAATAATAGTATAACCTAAATTTAATAGTTGGTCAACTAAAACTAAAGAAACAAAAAAAGAAAAATTAATTTTCTTCTTTTTCAATAATTTTTATTTCTTTCATATCATCTAATTTATCTTTTATTTCTGGTTTAAAGAATTTGATTGTAGCTTGAATTATGATAGCAACCGGTAGTGAAAGAATAATTCCGGTTACTCCCATTAAAATACCACCAGCAAATACACTAAAGATTACTACAATTGGATGTACTTCATTTGTTTTTCCATAAACCATTGGATTAATTAGATAACCATCCACATTAGAAAGAATAAAAAATGCAATTAATGTTTTAAAAAATAACCATGGACTTGTCACAAATGCTGTAATACAAGCAATACAATTCGTAATCATACCACCAAAATATGGAATTAAACTTGCTACAGCAGCTAGACAGCCTAATAATAAAGCGTTAGGATGGCCAATGAAATAAAATGTTAATGTATATTCAAATAAAGTAATTACTACAATTTTTACAAATCCAGTAAGATAAGATTTCATTTCTTGATCTAAAATAGAAAAATATCGATATGCACGCATTGATTTTTTCATAAAATATTTTTTGATACCATTTCTAATACGTTCCATATCAGATAATAAATAAATACTTGCTGAAAATGAAATAACAGCAGTAGATATAAAACCAAGTGAAACTCCGATTAAATTAATTGCTCCATCTGAAACATATTTACCTAAATTTTTGATAATATCGTTAAAGCTTTCAGACAATGATTGTTGTAATGAACCAATATTTAAATCATGACCAATATTCATTTCTTTTAAAAATACAATAATATTATTAAATAAACTAGATAATTGTTCTACTAATAATGGGATAACTAAAATTAAAATAAGCGCAAAAATTGCTAAAACAAGTGAGACAACTAAGAAAATACTAATTCCTTTAGGAATATGATGATCTTGTAACCATTTACACGCCGGATATAAGGCATAAGCAACTACAAAGGCGATAAAAAATGGTGTAATTACAGCAATTAATTTATCTGTAATTCCCATCCATAAATATCCCGTTTGATATAGTAAAAAAACGGTTAACACTAAAAGTGCAATATTAACTAATCTAAAATCCATTTTATTTTTTATCATTTTATTTCCTACTTTCTAGACAAATGGTTACTGGACCATCATTGGTCAAAGTTACTTTCATATCTGCACCGAATATTCCTGTTTCAACAGGAATTCCAGTTTCTTTTAATTTTTGATTAAAAAGATCATATAGTATTGTAGCCTTTTCCGGCCTCATAGCTTCTATAAAACTTGGACGTCTGCCTTTTCTAGCATCAGCATATAAAGTAAATTGAGAAATACTTAATATACTTCCTTTTACATCTTCTAATGATAAATTCATATTGCCATCTTTATCAGAAAATACACGTAAATGAATAATTTTATCAATCATATAATCAATGTCTTTTTCCGTATCATCATGAGTGAAACCAACTAATAACATATAGCCTAAACCTGATTTTCCCACACATTTTCCATCAATCACAACAGAAGAAGACGTTACTCTTTGCAAAATGACACGCATTATTTAATTAGCCTTTCTACTGTAATAATATGTTTTAAACTTTCTAAATCATGAATAAATTTTGTTAATTTTTCTAAATTTGATACACGAATTGTAACTTCAATCAAGGAAGTATCTCCACTTCTTTTTAAAGTATTAATGCTATCAACAATAACTTCTCCACTTGATGTTTTAGAAATAATATCTAATAAGACATTTTTTGTATTTTCTGCTTCGATTAAAAGACTTGTGTGGTATTTTTTTGATACAGTTTCATTCCAATGGACAGAAATCACTCTTTCTTCTACTTGCTCCATATTAGGACATGACATACGATGTACACTAATTCCATTCCCTTTGGTAATATAACCAACAATATGATCACCAGGTATTGGTTGGCAACAATTAGCCACATTAACTTTTAAAGAATCAATTCCTTCGACAATAATATCATCTTTAATTACAACTGGTTTTACTTCACGTTCAGTTACTTTCTTTAAAATGATTTCTTCTTTTGTATCATTATTATTTTGAATGATATTAAGTGTTAATGTAGCAGTAGTTTTTCCATTTCCTATACTAATATATAATTCATCTAAATTAGAACATTTAGTCTCAGCTAATATTTTTTCAGTATTTTCTGGTGTGAAAAATTCATTAAAAGAAATTTTACGTTTACGTAATTCTGCTTTGATTTCTTCTTCACCTTTTTTTAAGTATTCTTCTTTATCAATTTTATTAAAAAATGCTTTAATCTTATTTTTAGCTTGTTGTGTATATGCAATGTTCATCCATTCTTTAGAAGGAATTGCACTTTTATTTGTTTTAATATTGATAATATCTCCATCTTTTAATACATAATCAAGAGGAACAATTTGATTATTTACGATTGCACCTACCATGCTATCTCCTACTTTACTATGAACACGATATGCAAAATCAATTGGTGTTGAACCATTAGGTAGTTCAATAGCATCACCTTTTGGTGTAAATACATAAATACTTTCTTTTAAAATATCTGTTTTAACAGAATTTACAAAATCTTCATCATTATCTTCTTCTTTACGAAGTTCCATAATTGTTTTGAAAAATTGCAACTTTTGTTCCATTGCGTTTTGGATATTTGCTTTTACATTACTTCCATTTTCTTTATATGACCAGTGAGAAGCGATTCCGTTTTCTGCTATTGCATCCATCTCGTAAGTACGAATTTGAATTTCAAATAACTTGCCATCAATTCCAAAAACAGTTGTATGTAATGATTGATACATATTTGGTTTTGGATTGGCAACATAATCTTTAAAACGTTTTGGCATAGGTTTAAATTTAGAATGAATAAGACCTAATACTTGATAACATTCACTTTCAGTATTTACATAAATTCTCATAGCGAATAAGTCATAAATATCTTGGAATCTTTTTCCTTTATCCATTTTTTTATAAATACTATAAATACTTTTACTACGACCCTTTATTTTATATTCAATATGATTTTCGTTTAATATTTCTTGAACTTCTTGAATCATTTTTTCAACAGTTTTATCACGTTCTATTTTTGTTTCATTCAATGCTTCTACAATTGAAAAATATACATCGGGTTTCGAATATCTTAGGCATAAATCTTCTAATTCACTTTTAATTTGGTTCATACCAAGACGTGCAGCAATAGGAACTAAAATATCCAGTGTTTCTTTCGCCTTTTCTTTTTGTGATTTAGAATCAATAGCCCATAGTGTGCGCATATTATGTAAACGATCAGCCAATTTAATGAAAATAACACGAACATCTTCCGTTAAACCTACTAAAATTTTTCTTTGACTTGCTAATTTAGAATCAGTTTCACCATTGAAATTTAAACGATTGATTGTAGTAATTCCCTCTACTAATGATGTAATATCATTTCCAAATTGTTCTTCTAATTCTTCTTTAGAATTAGCTGGATTTTCTAATATATCATGTAATAATCCAGCGCAAATTGTTTGATAATCAGATGAAAGTTTCGCTAAAATATATGCAACGTTCAAAGGATGATTGATATAATCATCCCCTGTTAAACGTATTTCGCCCATATGTTTTTCTTTTGCATATAAATATGCTTTTTGTATACATGCTAATTCATCTTCTTTATCAATATATGTTTTGACAATTTCTAAAACATCGTCGAAACATATATTTTGATTTACTTTTGTCATATTATCACTTTCCTATGCATTTATTCCTTTTATTAAAATTTCTTCGTCTTCTTTGACTTCTTTTTTTGGCTTTTTCTTTTCTTTTTTACTATGATGATAATCAAGATCTAACCATAACTGACTTGCAATAAATAATGAACTATATACCCCTAATACTAATCCAAATAGTAAAGCAATGTTGAAATTTAAAATATCGTGACTACCAAATAAAATTAATATAACAACTGGTATCAATGTTGTAATTGTTGTAATTAAACTACGTCCGAAAGTTTCTCTTAAACTTTCATTTACTAATTCAATATATTGTTCTTTATTTTTCAATTTACCATGATATTTTTTATCTAAGTTTTCACGAATACGATCAAATGTAACAATGGTATCATTAATAGAATATCCAACAATTGCAAGAATTGCTGCAATAAAAATACTTGTTACTTCTAATCTAAAAATACTAAATAGTCCTACCATCATGAATACATCATGGAAAAGTGCAACTAATGCACCTACAGCATATGTAAATGTAAAGCGCATTGAAATATATAATCCGATTGCAACACCTGCAATTAATAATGAGATAATTGCATTTTTAATTAATTCCTTTTTGACAATATCAGATACTACACCAATTTCTGTTGATGCTTCATATTTTTCATTAAAGTAATTTTCAACTTGTTTTGTCTTTTTCTGAGAAAGTGTTTCTTCTACTTTTGCACTGATTACACCACCAGTTAGTTCATCAATATTTTCAACTTTTAAACCTAATTCTTTTAAATCAGTTCTAAAGTCTTTTTCAGTAACTTCTTTGTCACTTGTTACTGTAATGCTACTACCACCTTTAAAGTCAATTCCTAAACGTAATCCTTGCGTTGCAAGAGAAATAATAGAAATGACTGCCAAAATAATAGTCAAAGTGTAAAATACATTTCTTTTACGTGCAAATTCTAATTTAGTAAATGGTTGATAATTGCTTTTTCCCTTTTTAGAAATATCAGGAATACGTTCTTTTTTTGCACCAATAAATAAACTTGTTTTATCACGGAACCATCCTGTTGTTATAAACAATTTTAAAATATGTCTTAAGATAAATACCATGACAAACATTGTCACAAAAATACTAATCATCAATAGTGTAGCAAATCCTTTTACACTACTTTCACCAAAGATAAATAGTATAATTGCTACAATTAAAGTAGTAAAATTAGAATCAAAAATAGTCCAGAATGAATTTTTGTTTCCTAATTGGAAAGCCATATCTAACTTTGTTCCTTTGTATAATTCATCACGAATACGAGAATAAGTAATTACATTTGCATCAACAGCCATACCTATTCCAATTACTACTGCGGCAATACCAGGGAGTGTTAATACACCACCAATTAACCAATAAACACCAAAAGTTAAAATTGTATAAATAAGTAATCCAAAGCTAGATATCAAACCAGCAAAACGATAAATGCAAATCATAAATACCATAATCACTAATACAGAAATCACTCCAGCTGTAAAAGTTTTTTCAAGTGATTGATCTCCAAATTGTGCTCCTACTGTTTTAGAAGAAATTTCCTCTAATTTGGTTGGTAAACTTCCAGAATTAATTAAATCTACTAAATTATTTACTTCTTCTTCTGTAAAGTTTCCTTGAATAATAACATCGCTTGCAAATCCTTGTGAAACAGATGCAACACTTAAACAATTTGAATTTGCAGTACCACACATATATTGTTCTGTTTGAAAAGATGAACCCTCTTCATAATCTAACCAAATTACGATACGGTTATCTTTCATACCACTTACTTTTTTTGTAACGTCATAAAACTTATCTTTATCTTTAATACTAAGTGCAACAGCTGGTCTACCACTAGAATCAGTAGAAACTTTTGCTCCTCCACTACGTAAAACAGATGCATCCATTAACAAATTATCATTTGTATCACGGAATGTTAAATTCGCAGCTTGTTTTAACATGCTACGTGCTTCATCAGAATTTGTAACTCCAGCTAATTGAATACGGATTTTATCATCCCCTTCAACTACAATACTAGGTTCACTAACTCCTAAGCTATCAATTCTTCTTTGAATTGTTTTATAAGTATTGGTAACCATATCTTTTGTTACCTTTTTACCATCGACACTCTTTACTTGATATAAAACTTCAAATCCACCTTGTAAATCTAATCCAAAATTTAATTGGCGGAAAATTGGATTTACTAAAAAGCAAATTCCAACAGACAATAATAACATAATAATTGTATAAAGAATGACTTTTTTGTTGTTTTTCTTTTCTTTCATATGTAACTCCTCCTAAAAATCTTTAAAGTTCGGCTTTCTTCTTTTTCTTTCCAATACAGTTTTAAAATAATCATCAATTTTTATTTCATCGCAATTCATAATATCATTTACAATTTGATGTAATTCTAAATTTTTTTGATGCAACCAAATTTTTTCTTTCAAAAAATTCCAAATATCTTCTTCTTTGATATAAGGCATTTGATGACGCTTTAAATCCATACTTTTTGCATGAAGTGCAGGTAATACATAACGATATAATTCCTGCTCTGATTGAAAAGTAATTTCCATACTTTCACCTAACTTTCTCATACATAATCATTATACCTATTTTTTTTCAAATTTGAAAGATAAAAATAGAAAAAAGGATGATATCATGGTCTCTTTTTTAAAAAAAAACATAAAATGTGTTAGATAAGGGGGGAATATGAAAACAAAATTTATTCGCTCTACAATGATTTTATTAATTGGTGGCGCTATTACAAAAATATTAGGAATGATTATTAAAATAGTCATGACAAGAAATATTGGTAGTACAGGAATGGGAATTTACATGTTACTTTCACCTACTTTCATGCTATTAATTTCTTTAGCACAATTAGGACTACCTATTGCTATATCTACATTAATTGCAAAAGAGGAAAATAAGGCAAAAGAAATTATTTTATCATGTATCCCCATTGTTTTTATTATAAATATAATACTCATGTGCTTTCTAATTGTTTCTGCCAAATTTTTAGCATATTCTTTAGTTCACGAGCCACGATGTTATTACGCTTTTCTTATGATTGGTTTTGTTTTACCTTTTATTAGTGTTTCTAGTATTTTAAGAGGCTATTTTTTTGGTACTGAAAAAATGTTCCCTCATGTGTTTTCTTGTGTTGTTGAAGATATTGTTTGGCTATTTACACTTGCTTTTGGAATTCCTTATTTCTTAGTTTATGGAATTGAATATGCTGTAGCTTTTATTGTTCTTTCCAATATTGTAAGTGAAATGACTTCTATTATTATCCTTTTTTGTTTCTTACCTAAAAAAATAAAAATTACAAAATTTGATTTTATTCCTAAATGGTCAGTTATAAAAAAAATATTAAATATTTCTTTACCGGCTACTGGTTCGCGTTTTATTGGTAGTATTGGCTATTTTTTAGAACCAATTATTATGACACATGTTTTATTAAGTGTGGGATATTCAAACCAATTTATTGTAAATGAATATGGCATTTTAAATGGCTATGTTCTACCAATGCTTACAATGCCAAGTTTTTTTACCATGGCTATTAGTCAAGCCTTAGTTCCAGTCATTAGTAAAAGTTATAGCCAAAAAAAATATAAAGCAACAAAAAAAAGATTAAAAATGGCTTTATTTGTATCTTTTTCCATTGGGTTACCTATTACACTTTTATTTATTCTTTATCCCACTCTCCCACTTCAAATAATTTATCAAACAAAAGAAGGCGTACCTTATCTAAGAGCATTAGCACCTATTTTTTTATTGCACTATATTCAAGCTCCATTAACTGCTTCCTTGCAAGCCATGGAACAAGCAAAAACAGCAATGAAAGGAACATTACTAGGCATGATTTTTCGCACTATTTTATTATTTATTTGCTGCTATTTAAAAATTGGTTTGTGGGCTTTAGTAATTGCTTTATCTTTTAATATTATATTTGTTACAATCCATCAAGCAAGACACGTATTTTGTCTGTTAAATAAAAAAACAACACAACATTAATCGTGTTGTGTTATTTTATTTTTTGAAATTTTTTTTCGTACTTTAACATTTGTTTGATATCATTTATATTTTGATTATATTGTGCTATAGATTCAATCCAACTTTCATTTAAATTTTGAATATACTCTTTTTCATATTTTGCTTGATCATCATTGCCTTTTACTATAAATTTATCTAACTGATTTAAATGATAATGTAATTGTTGAAAATAAAAAGAATCGTCTGGGCAATATGAATCTAAATAAATATTTTTTGATAAATCAAATCCATTTTCCATGGCATGGTGAAAATCTGTAAAATACATTTCTGTCATTGTCAAGTGTGATTCAATTTGATTTAATTGATTCTTTTGGAAAAAACGTACTGTTAATAAATTAGGAATATCTTGTGATATTTCAATCTTAGCAAGTGCAAAATCTAAAGGTTGTTCAAAATAAATGATATGTTTTGTACTATTTTGATTCGAATCATAAATAAAGGCTTTTGTATTTAAAGTTTCCATTTCATCAGTGATATAAATGTCAAATACTAATCTTCCATCTTTTTCTCTATACTTATTTGTCATAATATTTGTATTATAAAAACTTCGTAATATTTCATGTAAAAAAGTACGATAAAATAATTCTTCTTTAAAATCGTTTGCCATATCAACTTCTCCTTTCTTTGTCGGTGCTTTCCATACTATCACATATTGAATGAAATTGCAAATTAAGTAATACTTGTAGTATAATCTAGTTTGGTGATGAGTATGAATACAAAAATAATAGATTGTAAAACACATATAGATGAAGAAGGATTAAAAAAATGTGGTGAACTTCTTCGTCACGGAGAAATTGGAATCTTTCCAACCGAAACTGTTTATGGAATTGGAGCAAATGCTTTAAATGAAACAGCAGCTTCCGATATTTTTAGAGCAAAAGGTCGTGCTAATGATAATCCTTTGATTATACATATTGCTAATTTTGATATGTTAAAAGATCTTGTTGAAGAACCAAGTGAAATGGAACAAAAATTAATTGATGCCTTTTTCCCAGGCCCATTTACATTAATTTTAAGAAAGAAGAAAAATGTTCCTTCTATTGTTACAGCAGGTTTAGATACTGTAGGTATTCGTATGCCTGAAAATGAAATTGCAAGAAAATTAATTGAATATGCAAATTGTCCTATTTGTGCTCCAAGTGCAAACATTTCAAGCCGTCCAAGTGGTACAAAGTTAGAAGATATTGAAGAAGAATTTGATGGCAAAGTAGCATTTATGATTGATGGTGGAATGACTACTATTGGCGTTGAATCTACTGTGTGTAAAGTGATTAATGGAATACCTACTATTTTAAGACCAGGAAAAATAACACCACAAGATATTGAAGCTGTAGTAGGAACTTGTAAATTAGATTCACACATATTTAAATGTGCAACTGGAAAAGTAGAAAGCCCTGGAATGAAATATAAACATTATGCACCTAATACAAAAGCACTTATGGTATATTCTGAAAATGAAGAACAAATGATTGAATTGGTAAAAGAACATTTGACAGAAAATACTGCAATTATTGGTTTTGCAGAACATAAAAAATATTTTCCGAATCATCAATTTTATGTTTACGGACACATCAATCATTTAGATGAAGTAATGCATAATATATTTACATTATTAAGACAAGTAGATCATGTACAAGCTGATTTTATTATTATTGAAGGTGTGAAAAAAGAAGGATTAGGGATTGCCATCATGAATCGTTTAATTCGTTCTGTTAGTTACAATTATATTGAAAAATAAGAATGTCTATTGAGTTAGACATTCTTTCTTTTTTATAACAAAAGTATGGTTGTTTTTTTGAAATGCATAAAATACTTCGTCTAATGATACGCCCTTTCCTTTTAATATTTTATTTAACCATTTAATATCTTTACCAATTTCATTCAACCCACTCATATTTACAATTCCATCTAAAACTAATGGATAAGGATAATCATTCCCTTCTTTTTTAAAGATTGCAATCCCTCCATTTTCTTCTAATACCGCATAATTTACATCTTCTATATTATGGATCCCCTCTTCTTTTAACTTTACAAATAAATAATCTAAACTATAATGAATTTTACTAAGTTCTTTAAAATTTAATTTACCATTTTCAATTAGCATAGTAGGCGTTTTTACAAAGGCTTTTTTTAATTTTTCTTCTCTTTCTAATAAATATAATAATATTTTTTGTACCATCCAGAAGCAGATTAAAACCATACTGTATAAATAAAACTTTATACCTGGTTGGCTACAAACATAAATAGAAAAAACAACAAGTAATAAAAGATGAATCAATTCTAAATACGTTAATTTTGAAATATCTTTCTTTTTTTCAAAACGACAAACAATTAAAAAAAATAAATAAATGAGATTCAATTTCCATAAAAATTCTAACATATTATCACCTAAAAACATCATGTACAATTCATATTTTTTTATACAATACGTATAATGAATTAGGTGATTTTATGAACTATTTAAAAAATATAAAAAAATATGGAGTCTCTTTTCTGATTTTTATCAGCATTATTCTTGTTTTCACATTCTTTCTCTCTATTTTTTATTATTTTGGTGTTTTATCTTATAAAACGATTTCTATAATTAAAATGATAATTCTACTACTTAGCTTTTTTGGTGGGGGATTCTTTATGAGTGTATCTGCTACGAAAAAAGGATGGCTCGAAGGATTTAAATTTGCAATCATGGTTAGTATTTTCCTATTACTTTTTCAATTATTAGGAATTGATAAAAGTTTTCATATAAAAGATATGATTTTCTATATCATATTATTTATCACTTCCATCTTTGGGGGAATGGTTGGGATACATTTTACTTTACATGAAAAATAAAGCCATTGGCTTTATTTTATTTTTTCTATCACTTCTTCGATATGCATTTTCCTACTCCCTTTTAACAAAATATAATTTTCAGTTAAAGGATGAATCGTTATATAATCTTTATACTCTTCTATGTTTTCAAACCATAAACAATTGTTTAAGTATTTTTTCATTACTTTGGTTTCTTTACCTATTAAAATATAATAAATATTTTTTTCTTTTGCAAATATTTTTCCTAATTTTTTATGTATAGATTTGCTCTTTAGTCCTAATTCTAAAATATCGCCAAAAATAAAACATTTTGTTCCTGATAACTTTTTAAGATATTCTAATGATGCTTTTGTAGATTCAAATGACGCATTATATGTATCATTAATAATTGTTTGATATGAATTTATTTTTATATGTTCTAGCCTACTCGGGAATTGAAAAGACATATTTTGTAACACATTTATCATATTTTCCATCGGAACTTGATAAATAATTCCCACTTGTAATGCAAGATAAATATTATTTAATAAATGTTCAGCACATCTTGGTAATAAAACTTGGAATTCTTTAGAACCATATTGAAGCTGAACTATCATTTTTTCTTCTTCTTTTTTTATTTTGGTATGAAAAGAAAGAGAATCAACGTGTATTACTTGAACTGATTTTATATTTTTAACTTTTTTTAAATATCGATCCTTTTTAGGTACAATTAAAGTTCCTTGATTCATACCTTCTATAATTTCCATTTTTGCTCGAAAGATATTTTTCATAGATTTTAAATAACCAATATGACTTGTTCCAATATTAGTAATGATAGATGTATTTGGTTCTGCTAATAATGACAATTGTTTAATTTCTCCTAAATGGTTCATCCCCATTTCTAAAACAATCACCTCATGTTTAGGTTTTAATTGAAGCATTGTCATAGGTACTCCTATATGATTATTTAAATTTCCTTCGTTTTTTAATACACAGTATTTTGTTTCTAAAAATTTAGCAATTATTTCTTTCGTTGTTGTTTTTCCTACACTTCCTGTAACTGCTATTACTTTTGGATTTATTTTTTTCTTATGATGTTTTGCTAATTCAAAATATGCATGATTTGTATCTTTGACAAGTAAAATTGGAATTGATGTTTTTATATCAACTTTTTTAGATACAATAATTACACTGGCTCTTTTTTGAACTGCTTCTTTTATATATTGATGACCATCTAATGTTTTTCCTATAATGCAAAGGAATACATCATCTTTTTCCACTTTTCTAGAGTCTATTACAATATTTTTAATCTTTTTTTTATTTACTTTACCAGAAAGCCATTCACCATGTAGAAGTTCTTTTAATTCTTCTACTTTCATTTTCTCACCTTTTTTCTACTGCTTGAAAAAAACTTTCAAAAAGTCGTTGACTCATTATATCATATGAAATCATTGTTTCTGGGTGCCACTGAACACCAATAAAAAAAGGATGATTTTTATCTTCTATTGCTTCTACAATTCCATCTTCTGATTTAGCTACTACATCAAGCGTAGTATGTTTTACAGAACATTTATGAAAACTATTTACTAAAATAACTGATTTTTTTAAGATTTTCAATAATTTAGAACTATAATCTATTTTTATCAAATGAGCATACATACTTTTTTTAATTTTATGATTTATATTTGTAGAAAATGGTTCCACATTTCCTCCAAATTTTAAGCCCATCGCTTGCATTCCCATGCATATTCCTAATGTTGGAATTTTTTTCTGATAACAATATTCTAATATATATAAATCGTAATCCATGATTTCATCTCCACCAGGTAATATCACGCCTTTGCAAAGACATAAAAGACAATTTATGTCTTTTTCTTCTTCTTCAGTAAGTCTTTTTACTTCCTTTCTTGTTTGATCAACATATGAAATCATTGTAGGTGGTATGATACATAAAGGAATACCACCATATTTTACAATTGCACATCGAACTGCATCATATAACACCATTACATCATTATGTCCCCTAGTTTTTTCTGGCCTTAATAAAACCCCTATAAATGGTTTCATATTCCTCCTTATAAATAAAAAAGTATTGGACTAATCCATATACTTCGTCATTGATTTCATCATTTGATTAATTTGTTTTTGGCTTGGTTTTCTTCCCATTTGCATCATCATACCCTTAATCATTTGTTCATTGATTGGTGGGTTCTTTTTCATATATTTCTTCATGTAATTGCGAGCTACAAAAAATCCTACAACCGCTCCTGCAATAAAACCGCCAAGCACTTTTAACAAATCCATTATAAATGCTATCCAGTCCATGTAATTACCTCCTATTAGTATTCTACTAAAAATATCCTCATTTTACAAGTATTACTATATCTTATACTTTTATTTTTAAATCATTCATAAAAAAATTTAAATAAAAATAATCTTGATTTTCAAAATCACATACAAAGATATATGAATATGTGAAATTTAGTAAACGAAATAAATATGGGATTGTTTTATTTGTAATAATTTTAAAATAACTAGAACGAATGATATATGAATCATTATGAATGTGATATACATGATTTTTTGCAATAACATGATACTTTCGTTCTAAATAATATGCAACAATTGCTTTTGGACATTCATTACATAATTGCCGATAACTTGCCACTTGATATTCTAGATAATTACGATCTTTTTTTAATAGTTTTTGTAATGTGTAAAATAATTCAAATTCGTGATGTATAAACTGCTTTGCGATTTCTTCTTTTATAAAAAATAAATAATAAGTTCTCACGTCATCACCATTTTAGTTATAACAAAATAAGAACAAAAAAAATGTCAAAAAAAGTAGGAAATTCCTACTTTATAATATCAATCATTTTATTTAATATACTGTCAAAATCTAGCTGGTTTGCTTTTAATACATCATCTTTTGAACCACTAGCACCAAAATTGTCCATCGTAAATAAAAACTTATCATTATAAACAAAACGATACCAACTAAGAGATGATGAATATTCCAATACAAATGTTTTTATATATGGCGTTAAAATTTGTTCTTGATACTCTTTTGGCTGTTTTAAAAAGTTTTCCATGCATACCATACTTACTACTCGAATATCAATTCCTTCTTCATGATAGAGTTTTTCTTTTAAACGTAATGCCGTTTGTACTTCACATCCAGTCGCAATTAAAATTCCATGTAATGTATTTCTTTCTTTTCCAATGATATAGGCCCCATTAGCCACTTGATCGATACTAGAATTAGAAATTGTTTGAACAGGATTTTTAGATAGAATGATAGCACTTGGTTTTTTGCTCTTAAAAATTTCATTCCAACATCCAATAATTTCTTTCATATCACAAGGACGGTATACATTTAAATTGGGAATCGCACGTAACATTGCTAATTGTTCTACAGGTTGATGAGTTGGACCATCACTTCCTATCGTAATGTCATCATGCGTAAAAATATATGTAACAGGTAAATCCATAAGTGCTGTCATTCGAATGGCTGGCTTTAAATAATCAGAAAATGAAAGAAATGTGGAACCATATGGATGAAATCCAGTTAATGCAAGACCATTTAGAATTGCTCCCATAGCATGTTCACGTACACCAAACCATATATTTCTTCCTACATAATTATTTTCATTTACAATATCTGGATAATTTTTTAAATATACTTTAGTTGAAGTTGCTAAATCAGCACTTCCTCCTAACAAATAAGGATAATGTTTTGCGATTTCTTCCATTACAATTTGATTCACATCACGTAATGCTATTTTTTCTTCTTCATCAGGTAACTGCCAATCTAATTTTGACAAATCAATAAATTCATCACGGTGAAATAAAAACTTCAATTGTTTTGGCAATTCTTCTCCCGCTTCACTCTGATAAGTTCGATATTCATTTGCCCATTCTTGATATTTTGAGCTTGTATG
This sequence comes from uncultured Mycoplasmatota bacterium, assembly GCA_945872435.1. Lineage (GTDB taxonomy): Bacteria > Bacillota_I > Bacilli_A > RF39 > UBA660 > UMGS2016. Next base: position 6,088 of record CAMBYP010000010.1, on the reverse strand, counting down.
ATTTGCTAAAAAACTTGTAAAAGTTTTTTTTGCTCCTTCATGATAATAAAATGGAGTTTCCGGCATTCCCAATTTATGTTTTAATTGTATCATGTCTTGGTCATCTAATACTTTTCCATGAACAGCATTTGTTCCTTCTAATAAAGACCCATCACCTATTTTTGTCTTTATTTTGATTAAAGTTGGTTGTGAAGACTTTTTAGCTTTCTCTAAAGCTCGATCAATATCTTTGATATCATTCCCATTATCAACTTCCAATACATTCCAATGGCATGCTTCAAAACGTTTCACAATATCTTCATTTAATGTATGTTTTGTATCTCCATCCAAACTTACTGAATTACAGTCATATAATACAATTAAATGATTTAACTTCCAGGTTCCAGCTAACGATATAGCTTCTAAAGCAACGCCTTCCATCAAATCGCCATCACCACAAAGGCAATATACATGATAGTCAAACATTTTTTCAGTTTTATTCTTTTTATTTTCTATTGTAAAATTATTTTCAAGAATTTTTTCACCTAAGGCAAGACCAACAGCTGTAGCAATACCTTGCCCAAGTGGTCCAGTAGACACTTCTACTCCCTCTGTTATCCCATATTCAGGATGTCCTGGAGTTTTAGAACCGTATTTACGAAATTTTTTTAAATCATCTAACGTTAGTGGATAACCACATAAAAACATTGTTGCGTAAAGTAAAGCAGATCCATGTCCAGATGATAATACAAAACGATCACGATTTAACCAGTGGGGATCGTTTGTATTATAAATAAAATGTTTTGCAAATAAAGTATACATCATAGGAGCTGCATCTAAAACTATTCCCGGATGTCCACTTCCAGCTTCTTTAATCATATCAATTCCTAGAGTTTTTATATTACGGATTATCAATTCTTCCATCGTCATAGGTATCCCTCTCTATTCTGTACATATTATATCACGGATTGAGCTATCTAGTAAATTATTTTACGTTCATTGCAATATATTGCTTTTCAGCATTAAGTGATTCTTCCTCCATTTTTTTCTGATTCATTGCAGTTATGTAAGTAAAAGTAACAACAAATATCATAAATCCTATCATTAACTTATTTTTAAATAATTCTTTCATATAACATCCTCCTCTTCGTATCTTTATCATACAACGAACATGTGTTCGTGTCAATAGAAAAATACAAACAAATGTTTGACTTCTTAAACTTTACATGTTATACTGTACATAGGATGTAAAAAGGAGGGTTTATGAAAAATTTAACAAAACGCCAAAATGAAATACTAGATTATATTAAATCATATATTGTAAAGTATGGATATCCACCTACTGTTAGAGAAATCGGAGCCTCTTTAGGAGTTTCTAGTCCTGCTACTATTCATGCCCATTTAGAAAATCTTGAAGAAAAAGGTGTAATTCGAAGAAAAGAAACTAAAAATCGAGCAATAGAACTTTTAGTTGACAACGAATATGCTACAAAAGAAGTTGAAGTAGTCGAAGTTCCTCTATTAGGAAAAATAACTGCTGGTAGTCCTATAGAAGCAATTCAAAATCCTGGTGAATATTTTGCTCTACCCGCTTATTTAATTCCTAAAAATAAAGAAGTATTTACTTTAAAAGTCAGTGGAGAAAGTATGATTAATGCTGGTATTTTAGATGGCGATATCGTTATAGTAGAAAGACAAAACACTGCTCGTAACGGACAGATTGTTGTTGCTATGACTGAAGAAAATGAAGTTACATTAAAAACTTTTTATAAAGAATCTAACTATTTTAGACTACAACCTGAAAATGATACAATGGATCCAATTATTTTAAACCAAGTATCTATTTTAGGTATTGCAATTGGACTATATAGAAAATTATAAGAATGGGAAATCATTCTTTTTTTATATTAAAAAAGCAGCCATTTACATAGCTGCTTTAAAAAATCCAAGATAAATTAAAAACGCAAAGAAAATAATTGATATAATCCATCCGTTTATACGATCCGTTGTAGTTGTTTTATGATTAATACCTAATGCCATTGTTGTAAATACACCTGCTACTAAACCACCAATATGTGAAGCATTATCAATTCCTGGCGTCATAAAACCGATAAATAAATTTAACAGAATAATTGGGATTAACTGCGAACGAAGTACACTTCCTAAATAAACTCTATAATAATAACCAAAATAAAGTAAAGAACCTAATAAACCAAAAATAGCACCACTTGCTCCTGCACTAATTTTTAGACTGCTGCCAAAAGAAATAGATAACAAACTACCAGCAAGTGCGCTCAGTAAATAAATAAGAAGAAACTTCCATTTACCTAAAAAGCTTTCTAATTGAGGTCCTATTACATAAAGAGAATAACAGTTACATAGCAAATGTACAAACCCAATATGAACAAATGCACTTGTAATAAGACGATATATTTGTCCCCTTCGTACTAATTCTCCTAAATTGGCACCAAATTTTAAAAGTGTTGCTGTATCAGTAGAACCATTACCAAGCAAATACATCAAAATAAATACTAAAACATTCAATACAATGATTGCCATAGTGACTACTGGTTTTTTCATGCGAAAAGTATTTTCTGCTTCTTTCGCATCATTTTCAGATTTTGCTGTAATATCCTTTGTTAAACGCATGAATAATTCTACTCCTTTTTCTTTAAAGGTTGTCTGCTTTACTAAATCAGGAAATGCTTCACAAACCAATTGATTAGATTGCAAATGCACAGTAGAATTATCAAACACAGGAATACAAGAAATGTGTTCAAATTTCTGTTTTTCTTTAATTAATGTAACATTGTCACCTAAATTTAAATAAAACGATATCATTTCCATTTTCATAGAAACCGTTTTTTTCTTGATTTTTTTCAAAATACTCTTGGTTTTGAGTAAATCAAATTGGAATTGCTCATTGTTATGAATATAATCAGTTACAATACGAATAATTTGATATTCGTTGTCTAAATTTTCTAACCATATTTCATTTTTAGCACCATGTAATACAATCGGATTATAATCTTTATCGGTAATAAAATAATGCAATAATTTCATGACTAATTCATCGTTTTTTGTTTCCAACGTAATTCCTTGATTTTCCATGTTATCACCTATCTTTCTAATTGTTGCTCAATATTTAAAAAACACTGTGGTAATGGACATTCAAATTCCATATATTGTTTTGTTCTAGGATGTATAAATCCTAAAGTTTTGGCATGTAAACATTGTCCAGTATCATCAAATAATTTCTTATTTCCATATACCTTATCATTGATGATAGGATGCCCAATATAATTCATATGAACACGAATTTGATGCGTCCTACCAGTTTCTAATTCTAATTCTATTTTAGTGGCATTTTTATAACGTTCTAATACTTTAAAATGTGTAACCGCATCTTTACTATTTTTATCAGTCACTGCCATTTTTTTACGGTCTTTTAAATCTCTACCAATCGGAGCAATAATGTCACCACTATCTTCTTCAATCACGCCCCAACAAAGAGCGACATATTTACGATGTGTTGTTTTATTTTTTAATTGTTCAGCAAGAGAAAGATGAGCTTCATTATTTTTGGCAACAACTAAAAGCCCTGTTGTATCAGCATCAATTCTATGCACAATTCCAGGTCTAAATTCACCATTAATATCACTTAAATTTTTAGAATGATATAAAAGTGCATTTACTAAAGTCCCAGATGGATTTCCAACTGCAGGATGGACTACCATTCCATTTTCCTTATTTACAACTAACAAATCATCATCTTCATATACAATATCTAATGGAACATTTTCAGGACTATGATTCATAGTCTCTTCTTCTTTTGGCTCAATCTGAATCAAATCTTCTTCATTTACTTGATAACTATTTTTACTGTGCTTTCCATTCACTAAAATATCTCCATTTTTTATCATCTTTTGTATTTTTGTACGACTATATCCAGTATAATCCATTACATACTGATCTAATCTTTTTTTTCCAACTTCTACTTTTATTTCTTCCATCCCAATTCCCCCTTGGCTAACGATAATACACATAAAAAGACACCAAAGCAAATACATATATCAGCAAAATTAAAAATTGGCATATGAATGTTAAATAATTGAAAGTCCAAATAATCAATTACAAAACCACGAAACAATCGATCACATAAATTACCTAAAATACCACCAATAAATAATCCATAACCAACTATTTCTAGTTGATTACCTGCTGGTTCTTGCTTTAAAAAATAATAAATCAATAATAAAGTCACACATGCAATTACAATTAAAAAAAATCGATTTCCATCTAATATATTAAAAGCTGCGCCATAATTTCTAACATAAGTAATTTCAAAAAAATTTTTGATAATAGAAATGCTTTTTTCTAGTGATACAATTTCGTTAATACAATATTTTATCAATTGATCTAGAAAAAAACAAGCGAAACTAATTCCAATAATTTTTTTCATTTTATCACCTGTATTATTATAACAAACTTTTTATTCTTTTACTATCCACTTTATACTTCATATTGATAAAATTTTGAAGAAGATGTTATATTTCCATCTAAGTCTTCCCATTTTGCTTCGACACCTGGCACATTATTTATTATTTTTTCGCCTTCAGAAACAGAAGTAAGATATAAAATATTCCCTACTACATATGCTTCACGTGCCTTAGAAGCAATCACTGTTACTTGTTTTACATGTTTGGCAGGTTTTGATGTATTAGGATCAATAAATCGTGAATAAAGCTGGTCATTATACTCATAATAATCTTCTGTCGCTCCATATGTAACAATCGTTTTATTTTTTATTTGTGTAATTGTTGAAACATTATTTTTATTCAAAATCGATAATGCAACTTTATATGGACGTTGATTAACAGATAATCCTGCTGTCGCATTTCCATTTTCTTGTATTAAATAGTGTTCAATCCCTTCTTTTTTTAAATAAGAAGTAACTGCGTCATTCGCAAAACCTAGTGGAATTTTTCCTAATTCTATCATAGGATGATTATTTTTTATTTTTGAATCACCCAATAAATATAATGATTCACAGTCTTGTTCTTTCCAATTTTGAATCACATCATCACTAGGAATTCCAACTTGCTCTTTTAAATACATATTCCACCCATCTGTAGTTGCTCCTTGATTTATTTTAAAAATTCCTTGGCTTTTTTTATTCCACTCGTTGACATAAGATAATATTTCATATAATTTATTATCCAAAGTTAAAGTTTCTTTATCTTCTTTGTTATAACGTATTGTATGAATGTTTACAATTCCATCATAAGATTTATGAGCATCTGTCAGATGATCATACTCTTTATATATTTGATCTATTTTTGAAACAACAGCATCCATATTTTTATTATGATAAATTCTAACTTTGATATCAGTATCAAAATAATGGAATGTTTGTTCATGCCATGTTTCTTTATTTAAAAGTAAAAAAAGAAGTCCTAAAGCTAAAACAATTGCAATTACCCACATTATTTTATTGATTTTATCGTGCATATTTTTCACTACTTTCTCGCTTTTGCATATTATAATTATCAAAAAAAGATTCTATGTTTTCATAATCAATATACTCATCTTCACTAATCATCTGACAACAAAATAATAATCTTTGAAAAATTTTAGTGCTTTCATTTAACTGTCTTAATATCTGATATTCTTGTTCTGTAATATTTTTTTGTAGAAAAAGAAAATCTCTATCTTCTCCAAAATCTGGAGCATTTACTTTTTTAAAACACGTAATACCATATACACCAGCAATTGTATTTAATACTTTTCCTTGCGGAAAATCAGGCGAATAAATAAGATCTGTTCCATAATCTTTTTCCATTGCAGATTTTAAAAATTGTAACTTAGGATTATGTTTTAATTCTGCCGTAAGAGCTGAATTATGATATGTATAGTCAATATTAGCATGCCCAATGTGTTGAATCACATCATACATATTCGTATATCCAAAAGGAATAAAATCTCCATTTGGTAATAATAAAAAGCCCAGTCTTTGGTAACTTCCATCTATATGAAATAAATCTCTATTCATAATCTCACCAATTTTATTATAACATGATATAAAGAAAAACAGTAGATTATTTATTTT
>CAMBYP010000009.1 GCA_945872435.1 uncultured Mycoplasmatota bacterium | reverse complement strand
CTAATGCAGCATATCCTACTGCCATAATTGCTACAGCAGCAAGTAATGCTCCAATAATAATATTTTTAGCTTTTGTATCCATTTATTTCATCCTTTCATTAATATTGTGTATAAACTAAATTTACAGTTAGTGGAACTGTTTTTTGTTCTGGAGCTGTTTGATCAGTTGCTACCCAACCTACTTCAACAGTAATTGTATTTGTTTCTGCAGCATCTAGAGTTGTAACGTTTTTTGTAACTCCAGTTACTTTATAATAAATTCCTGTTTCAGCAGTTTCTTCAGGGCTTACAGTTAAACCAGTTAATTTAGCATTTAAGCTACCTTTATTTTCAACTGTAATATTATAAATCATTTTATCTCCTGGGTTTACTAAATTTACATTAAATGTTGCTGATGTTCCAGTAAATGATGCTGGTGTTTTATTAGTTGCACCACCAGTTGCCTCTCCTTCAGTAATTCCTGTAATTTGTACATCCCATGTACTTGTAATATTAGCAGTACCATTAATTGTCAAATTTTGAGCAAGTAATGAATAACCTACTGCCATGATTGCTAGTGCACATACAAGTGCAACAATTGCAAAATTCTTTTGTTCCATAATTTTCTACTCCCTCCTATTTTCACTATAACAATTATATCATATCTCAACATAATGTCAATCAACTATTTTTGTTTTGACACTGATATCCTTGACTTGTCAACCAATTTACATATTGTTCCATATTCAATTGATTATGATTTATTAAATTTTGATAATTTTGATCTTGTTTTAACATATTTAAATTATTTGTCGTCATCGAAATAATCTGTTCAGCAGTAATATTATTTCCAATTTGATGTATTTCATAACTAACCTCTTCATAGCTTTTATAAATTTCTTCCTTTTCTTGATTTAGCTGTGTCATTAATTGCTTCACATCTACATCGTCCCATTTTGCACTATAAGAAGTAGTAATGTGTAGTTTAGAAATATTTTTTGCATCCCTACTATATATTTCTGTCACATAAGTTGTATCATAAAACTCCAAATTTCCCCATAAACTACATTCATACATAATTTGTTCTTCATGGTTTTGACATCCTGTAAATAAAACCATAAAAATACTAAATATCACAATTTCTATCTTTTTCATATACTCATCTACCTTTCTTTTAGTATAACGAAGCTAATAAAAAAAATCAATAAAAACAATGACTTTACATGAATAAGGAATAAAAATTTGAACATCATGGAAATATGTGATATAATAAGACTCGTTTCACACAAAAAGGAGAGAAATATGGAAACTGAACAGACTTTAAAATCAAATGTATTAGAAAGCGATGTTAAGAATTACCTTTCTACTTTAAGGAAACAAAAAGAGGTTCACATGGAAGAAGTAAATCAATTTTTTGATTTATATATTCATTTAGAAGATCTAGGGCAAACGTTAGATTTAAATAAACTAACAAAAAGTTTTTTTAAAACTATGGCTAAACTAAATGAAAATTTAGCAACTTATATTGAAAAAAATATGGCACATATTATTTATAAAATGAAACAAGGATTACAATTATTAGATATTGTAATTGTCCCTGATACACATTTAATTGCTCCAGTATATGAGAAAACTGATAATGAAGCATGTAATGAATATATTAAAGAAAAAAGAACATGCCAGTTAAAACGTGGAGCATATGTTTTTGGAAATGATTTCAACTTGCAAGAAAAACAATATTTGAAAGAAAATGCAATTTCTATTTTTGATGAGCCAGAAAAAGTAGAAACGCCAAAAACAAATTTTGTAAAAACATTATGTTATAAATTACATACATTCTTATAAAAATGTTCTAATAAATAGAACATTTTTTGTTTTAAAAAAAAGATTTGTCTAAGACAAATCTTCTAATTTCCATAAACCATGTAAATTACAATAACTATAAACAGCTAGAATATCTTCTTTTTTATATGGAATTATAGCAATTGGCTGTTCATCACAGTGGAAAGTGATTTGTAAATTACCATTTTTTAATTCCACATAAATCCATTCAATATAATGTTCTTCTGTTGAAGGATGTAACACATTTCCTACTTGAATTTCTGTTTCGTTATCTAATTCTTTTACCACTGGAATATGTTTTTCAAGTGCCGCTTCTTTTGTGTTAGCGACAAGTTCTTCTAATTGATTATTGTTTATCTCTTTTTCAGAAACTAATATTGAATTTGTATCTTTATCATAATAAAATTTCTTCATAATCTTCTGATTAATAGTTTTCACATTTTAATTCAAAATAAGCTTTTGGATGTGCACATACTGGACATACTTCTGGTGCTTCACTTCCGAAATGAACATGTCCACAATTTCTACAAATCCACATTTGTTCCCCATCTTTATTGAAAACTCTTTCTTCTTTTACATTTTCTAATAAAGCACGATATCTATTTTCATGACTTTCTTCAATTTTTGCAACTTCTTCAAATAAGAATGCAATATGGTCAAATCCTTCTTCACGTGCTTCTACAGCCATATTTTTATACATGTCTGTCCATTCATAGTTTTCCCCTTCAGCTGCTGCTAATAAATTTTCAGCTGTTGATTTAATTTGACCACCTTCTAATAATTTAAACCAAATTTTAGCATGTTCTTTTTCGTTATTTGCAGTTTCTTCAAAAATAGCTGCAATTTGTTCAAATCCTTCTTTTTTTGCTTTAGATGCAAAATATGTATACTTATTTCTTGCTTGACTTTCTCCTGCAAAAGCAGTCATTAAATTTTGTTCTGTTTTACTTCCTTTTAATTCCATTTTCTTCATCCTTTCCTTTCAGACATTTTTTACAAATTCCATATAAGAGTACTTCACAATCAGTAATTTGAACTTGTTCCTCTTTTTCACAATTATGAATAAGCATTTCTATTTTAGAAGCAGGCAAATCATATAACTGATGGCATTTCATACAACAAAAATGATAATGATCACAATTACGATGATCAAAATGATCAACATCTTTAGGGATACTGATTCTTTTAATCAACGATGCATCTGCTAATGCATTTAAATTTCGATAAATCGTTCCCAAACTAATATTAGGAATTTTTTCTTTCACTTTATCATATACCATTTCTGCAGTCGGATGATTAAAACTATGATTCACTACTTCTAATATCACTTCTCTTTGCTTGGAATAGCGCATGCCCTCACCTCATAAGTAGTAATGATTACTACTATCAACAGTATAATCTATCCAGATAAAAATGTCAATCATAGAAATAAAAAATACCAATTTTTTCATTGGTATTTTAATCATATGGTAAATAATATGCAGAAAGATGGGAAATATCTTTTTTTAATAACCAATCTTCCATTACTTTTCTTTTCATTGTAAAAAATATTCTAGTTGGATGAACTATATTTTGTATCATACTCTTACATTTTTTAAAAAATGAATATGATACCACTTGATCCAACATAGTAATCATATCCCATCCATTGTTTTTTATTAATTCAATACTATCTATCATATGAAATGGACTATTCATAATATCTGGTGATAATATAATCACATAGTCTCCCTCTGTCATACGAAATACTTTTTCAACTTGTTTTCTTGTTCTAAAAAAATGTTTCACACACACAAATTTTGCTTGCATAGTAGGTCTATGCTCTAAATATATAGAGCGTGAACGGAAAACATAGATAAGTTCATAAGAAAATGATACTCTTTTTAATATATTTTGTAATCTTTTATCTAATTCATTTACCTTTTTATTTGTACATAATACAACAATAGAGACTAACATATCTTCACCTACTTCATCTTTGACTTACATTTTTTAATATAAGAATCCATATCTTTTTTTATTGAAAATTTTGTAATCATTTTAGAAATGGTATTAGCAATTAAATAATTAGCAACCTCTCTTTTGTTTAATTCAATTGTATACCCAGCAATATCATCATCTGGTAATAATGTACCTTTCAAAATAACCGAATAAGAAAGATAGTCAAAAAATTTCTTTTTTAAAAATAGAGAAAGATTAGAGTCTTCCATTACTTTTTTCATCATATAATCATATTGAAATAGTGTGTCATATACAATACGTGTTGCCTCTTTAGAACCAGTTACGAACTTTCTACGATTTCTTTTTGTAAAATTCATTCCTGCATAAGTTAAACTCACAATTTTATTCGCATATACCAAAGCAAGAGGTACAAAAGAAAAATCGCATTCACTTTTTCCATCTTGAAAAAGTAATTGTTTCTGTTTTAAAAATTCTGTTTTGAAAGCATATAGCACTGCTGGTTCAATATACTCACCTTGAATTAAAATAGGAAATGCTTCTTCTGGTGATAATCTAGAAAAAGCAGTATCAAATACACGACGTATCAAAGTTCCATTTTCATCCACTAATTTAGGCTGAAACTTTATTACATCGATTCCTAAATTATCTTGAATTGCATCTTCAATACTTTCTAAAAAATCTTCATCTACATAATCGTCATCATCAATAAATAATGTATAATCACCACTGATATATTGCATACCAAAATTACGAGCAGATGCTACACCACGATATGCTTTTTGAAACATTCGAAAACGGATATCCGTTAAATACGGTGTTATCATTTGTACTAATGAAGGCGTTTGATCATCAGTAATAACAATCACCTCGTAATTAGAATATGACTGTTTTTTCAGTGAATCTAACAATTTCCCAATACTTTGTCTTTTTGGATTTACTGCTACAATAATACTAAATTTCATATATAAGCCCCTTTTCTCTTTCATTTTAAACTAATTTTCCAATCATGTAAATGCCTTCCATATCAATTAATTTTACCATAACGGTTTGATGTAATAATTTATCATCCTGAGTTGGAATTTTAACTAATAAATAATTTCCTGTATGACCAATTAAATTTTCATTTTTATATACTTCTGGAATTACTTCCACGGTACGATTTAAAAATAATTTCCAATAATCGTGTTCTAATTGTTCTGAAATAGCAATTAATTTTTTTGTTCTTTCTTTTTTAATTCTTTCATCAACTTGATCATCCATAGAATCAGCTACAGTTCCCTTACGTCTTGAATATGGAAAAACATGAATCTTAGAAAATTTAAATTTTTTAACAGTACGAATTGTTTCTTGAAAATCGCTTTCTGTCTCATTTGGAAAACCTACAATAACATCTGTAGTAATAGAAATTTTTGGTCTAACAGCACGGATATCATTTAGTTTTTGTTCAAATTCTTTTAAGTCATATTTTCGATTCATCAATTTTAATATTTTATCACAACCACTTTGTAAAGGAATATGCATATGATCTACTAAAATAGAATGATTTTTCATAAGTTCAATGACTTCATCTGTAATTTCATTCATTTCAATAGAAGAAATACGAAGACGTTCTAATCCTTTCAAAGTAAGTAAATCACGTAGTAAAGAAGCAAAGTTTTCATTCTTTAAATCACTACCATAATGTCCTGTATGAATTCCTGTTAAAACAATTTCATGATGACCATTTGCAATCAAATTTTTTGCCTCTTCTAAAATTTCAGATTTCTTCTTACTTCTTACATGTCCCCTTGCATATGGAATAATACAATAGCTGCAAAAATTTTCACAACCATCTTGTATTTTAATAAATGCTCTTGTTCTATTAAAATTTTCAAGTCTCATACATTCAAACTCTTTTTGTTCTAATGATCTTATATCAATAATTGGTTTATGCTCTTTTAAATATTCTGCAACTAATTTAGGGATCATGCTTTTTCCATAATTTCCAATCACAATATGAACTCCGTCTATATTTTGCACTTCCTCTTTGGCAACTTGACTCATACACCCACATACAACAATCACTGCATTTGGATTTTTACGAATAGCTTGATGAATCATTTTGATTGATTTTTTACTTGCCGTATTTGTAACTGTACAAGTATTAATAACTGCTACATCAGCATTTAAAGTTGTTTGCTCATATCCGGCTTTTTTAAATTGTTCTAAAATAACATTCGACTCATATGTATTTACCTTACATCCTAATGTATATATTGAAACTAACATAATACCTCCCTACTAAAAATAGGTCTAATGACCTACTCTAAATTTTTTCTAAATTCTTTCAAAGAATCTAAAAATTCAACATTTTTATTTACATCATTATCTTCATTTTCTTGTGTAATTTCTTCTAACATAGAAAAATCTTGCATATTTTCATGATTTGCAGAATTTATATCTAACTGAAATTCTTTTTGAAACTGAGTTAATTCCTGCTTTAAATTAGGCATTGCTTTCTTTTCTTTTTGAATTCCATATACTGGAGATATAAATTGACTTGTATGAAATCCTTCCTTTTTAGTAAATTCTTCTTGTTCTTTTTTCTTCATTTTTTCCATTTGTTTTTCTAATTCTTTATTACTAATCGGAGTTTGACTATCAACATCCATATTTTCTTGATTTCGAGCTGCACGAACCAATTCTTCATAACTAATAATTGCTTGTTCTTCTTGTTCCTTTTCAAAACATTCTGGTGTCTTTTCTTTTTCTTCCTCCAAATCTTCTTGCATACGAGCAAGTAATCTTTCAATTTCTAAGGAAGATGTATTTTCTAAATTTTCTTCTTGTTCTTTTGATTTTTCTTCTAATATTTCAATTTCATCATCTTCTATTTGAGAATCGATTTGTTGTTGCACATTTGGTTCTATTGGTTCTTCTTTTTTTGGGCTTTCCATTTCTATTGGTGCATTTTCTTTTTTCTTTAATCTTTCAATATCCTGTTGTGCTTCGCTAATTTTTAACTTTCGGCATTCAATATATACAACGACTCCAAAGATTGCTAAAACAACAACAAATAAAATAATCAGAACATAAAAAAATAATTCACTATGAACAAAAGAATTTATTATATTCATACTAATCACTCCATAAATTCATAATTTAAACAACTTAAAACGAAAAGTGGTACACTTTCTACTCGTAAAATGCGATTTCCTAAAGTAATACTTTCAAAACCAATTTCATTTAATTGTTTTTCCTCTGCTTCAGATAGTCCTCCTTCAGGACCAATTACTACTATCAGTTTATCACAATTAGATTGTGATTGCAAAAATTTTTTAATAGTTTTTTCTTTTTCACGTGTACTACACAAAAACTTAACACCTGTCATATTTTTTAAATCACGTAAATGAGAAATTGTTTGAATTTGAGGAATATTAGTTCGTTTTGACTGTTCACTTGCCTCTTTTAAAATTCGATTCCATCGTTCTAATTTCTTAGGTAATTTTTTATCATCTATTTTTACCATACTAAATGTTGCAGGATATAAAATAAACATGCTTGCTCCCATTTCAGTACCCTTTTGAAGAATAAAATCCATTTTGGTTTCTTTTAAATATGGAATACAAAATATCATTTCACGTTCTTTTACACCTTTTTCTAATAAAGAATCAATTTCAATTGTTAAAGACTGTTCTACATTTTTTAAAGCACATAAATATACACAATTTTCATACACTACTTCAATATGCTCATTTTCTTTTCCTCTCATGACTCTTAAAATATGATGATAATCATCATTTGGAAGAATAAAATAATTTTTTTCTTTTTTTAAAGCAAAATATCTCTGCATAAACTTCACCGCAATCATTATATCGAACTATAGTTAGAAATACAAGAAAAAAAGTAATTCTTATTTTTTAGGATGATAAAAATAAGATATTACTTTAGCGACTTCATATAAAATCATATTACATTGATTAATTGCTACTGATTTTCCAATCGCTTTTCCTCCTATTGTAAAAGCAGCAATCAAACCAGTCACAATTAAAGAAAGAAGAAATGGTGATAAAGAAGTTTGATTTGCAATCGAGCTCGCAATAATAGCTCCTGCACTACCAGATACTACACCACAAATATCTCCAATCACATCATTACAAAAACTACCAACTTTATCTGCATTTTTTTTCAAAAGAACAGCTACTTTTGCACCTCTTACTTTTCTAGCACTCATAGAATGAAAAGGTTTTTCATCACTTGCTGTCACAGCTACACCAATCATATCAAAAACAATTCCTAATGCAATAAAAACAACAATTAACAAAATTCCAAATACAAGTGAAAGTTTTGGAATAAATGTTTCAGAAACAAATGAAAACATTACAGAAATAAAAAAAGCCATAATAAAAATTTGTATAATCCATTTTTTATTTTTTCTTTGTTTTTCTTTTAATTTATTTGCTCTTTTTTGATCTTCACGCTTTAATGAAGCAATTTCATCTTTCACCTTACTATATCGTTTCATAATTTCCTTTCTATAAATAAAAGGAGCAACCGCCCCTCATTTTTACTTTTAAATGGCTATTAACATAGTAAACTTTGCACCTTAGGTCAAGTAGGATTTCCCCAAAAACTACTATTCGTTACCAAATAGCGGTTCCCCTTTAAAGTTTTTGATATACTGTCACCTAGTATATGACTTGATTACCACTGAGTGTACACTGCAATCCTATGTTAACAAAACACTCTAGGAGATTTCCTCAACAATTCTTTTATTACTAATTCTTTTTTGCAACACTTGTTTCAAAAAGCAATCATAAAATAACGTTGGCCATTGTCACTTTATGTAGATCTTTTATCCCCAAATATCACGCAAGACAAGCTACACTACTCACAAGTTGCCCCGCAAAGTAGGTTTTATCCTAAGTCGTTACTAGTCCGTCAATGAAAACATGTATAGGCTAATAACAAGTATAGGTCTCCACGAAATATTGGGTCGAGGTCGTATGCCATTACGATCGCCCAATATTTCATCCATCCAGCACTCACCCCAAACTGGGCGTATGAAGCAAGCACCAAATGTTTCACAGATGTGCTCTTTAACGGATTTTTAGCCCCGTCTTCCTAATAAAAGAAATTGACTAGAATAATGCGCCATTTCTAGATAGCATTCTAACATAAGCACATTCATTTGTCAATTTGTATAATATATGATTTAATTTCTTAAATTATCACTAACTAATTCAATTTCATCAGTTAAATATCGAATACGTTCCATAATACGTCGTGCTTTTACAATATCCACTTTATTTTTGGAAATACTAAAATGTTCTTCCAATTCTTCGTAATTTAAGTTTGATGTAAAAAATGTCGCTAATTTATGATCCATACGATATTGTAAAAGAGGCATCAACACATCATCCCTACTCCATGCCGTTGTATTTTCAGCACCAATATCATCAATCAATAAAAGCGGAACTTTTTTCATTTTTTCTAATACAAGTTGAAACTCAGATGGGTACAACCCTTTATTATGATTTAAAAATTCAGGCCAAAACAAAATTGCACATTGATTTCCTTTTTTCGCTAATTCATGAAATAAAGCAGCTAATATATAACTCTTTCCACTTCCAAAGGATCCATGTAAAAAAAGCCCTTTTTGATGAATATCCTTCTCGAATTTTTTTAAAAATTGTTGTTCCCATTTAAAAATAGGAAAACGTTTACGATCTTCTTTATAAATATCTTTCATAGAAGCATGTAATAATTCATCACTGACATGAAATAAATGCATATTTTCTAAATATTTTTGTTCTTCTTGTTTTTTTTGATATTTTTTACAAGCCTTATAACCAAACTCTAAACCATTTCCATTTTTCATTGGCAAATAACAATGACCCGTAATCTTATTTTTACATCCTAATAAATTCTTACAATTTTTACAATGTTCATACTCTTCAGCACTATCTAATAAAGAAGAAGTATAACTCTTTAAAATATCATGATCTATTTTTAACTTTGTAACAATTTCTTCAAAAACAGGATTTTTTAAAGCCTCATTATATTCTTTGTCAAGAACTTCATTTAAATTTTTTAATGGGCTTATTTTTATTGATTCTTTCATTGTTTTCATGTCTTCACCTCTATTCAAATTGCTTTAAAAATTCATCCATTTCCTTCATTTCTTCTGGAGTAGCAAGTTCTATTTTAGGGTTTTCATCAAACCATTTTGGTTTTTTTACAGACTGCTTTATAATCTTTGGAGTTGCTTCTTTTCTCTTTTTTTCATTAATACATTGATTCATTGCATCTTCTACCGTTTCAATTTTTTCACGACACCACTGTCCAGCAATTGTTTCAATAAATGCTCTTGTTAATTTATTATGATTAATCTTTAAAACATAGTCAATTAAAACGTTCACAACCCCAGGATTCAATTTCAACTCTACTAATAAATACTCTAAAATCATCAAATCTTGTTTCGTTGGTTCTACTCCACCATATTTTAATGCCAAAAAATCATGTGGTGTTGTTGTTTCAAATTGGTAAATTAATTTTGCTTTTTTCGTCATCGGTGCATGATTACTAATTCTTTTTAATTCTGGCTCACTTTTATAAACTAATGTAGGCATTTTTCCTTGATTTTCAAAACGATAAAAATTTCTCGCCTGATTTTTTAATAACTCTTTATCAATCATTTTCTTTTCATTGATAGAATTCATTAAAATACGAAGTAACGATTCATCATCAAAATCATAAATAAAAGATAATTTATAAATATAATCTTTCATATCACGCGTGATACTAGATTGTTGTAAGTAATCCTCTGGAACCATAGACAATACATGTTCTAAATCAATTTTTGAAGTTAATTCAATTCCTCTTTTTACTCTTTGTTTTAAATTATTATCTTCGTTTACTTGATAAGCAGAAATACTTTCAAAAACATCACTAAATTTACATGTAATATCTTGAAATTCATGCAGTGGCAATTTTGGACACTGATAACGTTCTAATAGTTTTTCATATTCTTTTTTCCCAACATTATTCTGTAAAGTAGTGTTTAAAATAGGATTATGAAAAAATTCAGCACTAGAAAGTGGTGCATACAATTGATAAATATAATGATTCATCGGCCCTTCTTTAAAATATGTTTTTAAAAGTCCAATTGCTTCCAATTTATTACGTGCCATTTCTATATCAGTTAATTTCGTTCCCATATTAGCCATCAATTGATGATGGGTCCATTCTAATGAAAGACATTCACTACCATCTAAATAAGACCATAAACTAAAATATAGACTAATAGACATAGCACCAACGATTGGTTGATATAAACTAGTCAAAATTTTATGATCTTCATTCGCTAAAATTGTTTTAGAAGTCACAATATAAGTATCAGCTGGCATCAAAGATTTTTTCTGCATAATATCACCACTAGTACTAGTTTATCATAAATTAAAAAAGAACTAAATAATTTTTATTTCATTTCTAATTTAAAACTCTTGTTTTTTCATTCTTTGTTTGATATAATGAAACATGTAAGAGTTGCCGACTTAGCTCAGTTGGTAGAGCAACGCACTCGTAACGCGTAGGTCGTAGGTTCAAGTCCTTCAGTCGGCACCATTAAAAAAAATATCACACTTTCATGTGTGGTTTTTTATATATTTGCAAAAGTGGCGGAATTGGTAGACGCGCAAGCTTCAGGCGCTTGTAGATTTCATCTGTGTGGGTTCAAGTCCCATCTTTTGCACCATAATTATGTTTTTCAAATAAAAAACGTACTATTTCAGTACATTTTTATTTTTTTACTTGACTCATATGATGATACAAATGATCATTTAATTGTTCACGTAAGTAATTTAAAGAAATATCTTCATAAATCCATTTTCCCTTTTTTTGATCAATATATGCTAATTCAATATATAATTGATCCATACGCTCAAAATCATATAAAAATTTCACTAACCAATTTGCTTGAGAAGCTGTTAAATTAGAAATGGAACCAGGAATATACAAAATACCTTTAGATTGAAAAATCAATGATGGTGATTGTTGATATTCATTTAATGAAACAAAAGAATGGTTTAAAAACATGACTGCATTCTTACTCATTAAATAATACCCATATTGATTTATATCATTCCCACATTTTTTCTCTATATCACTAAATTCTTCTGGATATACTTTTTTTATTTCTTTTCTAACATTATCACAATGATACTCTTCTGTAAAAAAGTTAGGCTTTTCTTGACCATCAAATATGATAAAACCTCGTTCTGGAATCAATACTGGTGCAATATAGCTTTTATTATAATATCCTTCAGATTGTTCCATAAACTCACTAAATATTTTCCATTGTTCTTTTATCTTCATACTTACTACTCCTTATACAAACGTGGAACTCTTTTACTTATATTACACATAACTTCGTGACAAATTGTATTTAAAAATTTAGCAATTTCATAAATATGTTCTACATCTTTTATAACAATCACTTCATCATGTTCAACAACAGATTCATCAACTTTAACAAATAACATATCCATACAAATATTTCCTACAATTGGGTATTTTTTATTATGAATATAAACATATCTTCCGGTATTAGATCTTACAATACCATCTGCATATCCGATTGATACAACAGCAATTCTTTCACCATTTGTAGTCGCCTGATATATTCCATCATAACCTACACAATCACCCTTTTGTAAAGTTTGAATTTGAATCACTTCACTGACTACTTGAAATGTTGATTGTAACTTTAAATGTTGATCTAGAGTAAAACCATACATACTAATACCGAAACGACATCCATTTGCAAAAGATAACTTAGGATATAATGTAGTAGCATCACTGGCAGTTAAATGCACAATTGGAATATTTTTTAAAGGAATAGAAGCAGTAAATTTTTGAAACAATTCAAATTGTCTGTTTGTTCTTTCTTCATCACTTGCATCATAAATATGAGTATATATTCCTTCTAATTTTATATTTTTCTTCTGTATTAATCGATAATAAGCTTTTGTAATTTCTTCTCTATGCGAAAATCCTAAACGATTCATACCTGTATTTACTTTGATATGAACTGTTAAATAATCATCTACATTTTCTAATTCCTTTAAATAATTCATACTACCAACAGTAATTGTAATATGATATTGACTGGCAACTTTTAAATTTTCTACTGCAATTGGTTCCAAACACAAAATAGGTATCTCTTCAAAGAATTTTCGTACCGCAATTGCTTCATCAAGTGATGAAACCGCTAAATAATTACATCCCCCATCAATCATTGCCTGGATTGGCTTAGGACCATAGTGGCCATAACAATCTGCTTTCACAACACCAAAATAATATTGATAACCTGCATTTTTTTGAATCAACAACTTCACATTATTCTCAATATGTTGCAAATTAATTTTTACATATGTCTTTCGATAGTTCATATCATCGCCTCATAAACATTATACCAAGTCAAAAATAAAATATGAAAATTATATTTTAATATATAAAAAGAATAGCAAACGCTATCCTGTCAATACATGGTAACCCGTATGGGTTTCGAACCCATGAATACCACCTTGAGAGGGTGGCGTGTTCAACCACTTCACCAACGGGTCATTTGGAATAACAATATTAGTTTAACACAGTTCTTTTATTTATGCAACAAAAAAAGAATCAAGATAATGATTCTTTTATCAATAATGTTTCATATCAAAATCAGGATATGTATATAATATTTTCATCATAGTTTGATGAGGAATCTCAGTCTCTTCTAAATTTTTTAATATATCTTGATAATTATATTCAATAGTTCCGTTTTGTTTATGATTTAAAGCATAATTATATCCTAAACGATAATGAAAACGAATCACTTCATCATCTTGATAAGTTAAATCTAAATGGTAAAAATCCCCCACTTCATCAAGAATTTCCATATATGGACTTTGTATTTGATGAACACCATCTAAATATCCTACATAAAATACTTGTCGAGCTGCTAAAGTAATAATCGTATCACGATCCATTCCATTTTTCTTAGCTTGTTCTACATATTTTAAATGATTATTTGATTGAGTTTTCACTTCATCAGTAGCTTTTTTTACATTTTTCATAGTTTCACTTCCTCTTTGTGCGTATTATCATATCATAAATGAATGTTTTTGTCTAATCAAGGATAAACGCTTTATGATTTTTTCCTTTGTTAAAATTTGTAATAACTCATAAATATCCGGAGTTTCTAGACTGCAGAAAAGAAAAACACGAATCATTTCACAAAAGGTTCCAACATGACCAATATATTGTTCTGGATTTTGTGAATATTCTTTTACTGTTTTTGCATATCCATATTGTCCAATAAACTCTTTTAAATTCATATACCATGTATCTTTATCATCATTTTCTTTATAAACTGTTTCAAAATATTTTGTAACTAATGTCAAATTATAATCTTTTTTCATATAACTATTTTCATATGTATCATAATAAAAATCATACATATACCAAATATGTTTTTTAATATCCTGATAAGTAGCAAAATCTTTTCTCGGTTTTTTTCCTGTTCGTTCAACATTTAATATTTTAATTGTATATTCTTTTTCTCTTACAATTAACTCATAAAATGCTTTATCATAAGTATGATAATATGGTAACATTTCTTCATATAATTCTAATGCAGTTAAACGACTCAAATAAATTTTGGAAAGAAATAATAATTTCGTATAATCAAATAAACTTCCTCCAACACTCATCTTTTTCCATTCAAAATGAAAATTAGAAATAGTAGCTTCTTTATTTGATAAATAATATTCTTCAAAAGATGCGTTTAATAAAGTTGCTAAATAAAGTTTTATAGCATTGGTTGGAACTCCTTCTTCTTGATAAAACTGCATAGAACATTCTTTATCATATCGTTTTGATAATTTTCTAATACTTTCTCCGTCTTTTTTAGTAAGTGGTGCAATATGAGAATATTTAGGAGCTTTTACTCCCAATAAACGAAATAACTGTAAATGAACTGGAACACTAGATAACCATTCATCACCTCTAACCACGTGTGTTGTATTCATTAAATAATCATCCACTACATGTGCAAAATGATAAGTAGGAAGTCCATCTTGTTTTTGAATTACAATGTCCATATCATTAGCTGGTAATAAAATTTTCCCTTTCACACAATCTTTAAATTCAAATTTATCTTCAAAATGATCTGGTGCACAAAGACGAATAACATAAGGAATTCCATGTTCTATCAATTTTTCTATTTCTTCTAATGAACGATTTCTACTTTTTGCATATTTACCATAATACCCAATTCGTTGTTTTTCTTTTTCTTGTAACTTTCGTATTTCATCTAATTCTTCCTTTGATTCGAAAGCTGGATATGCATATCCTTTTTGAATCAAATCATATACAAAAGCATCATATATTTCTTTTCGTTCAGATTGAATATAAGGGCCATAAATACCACCTACTGTAGGTCCTTCATCAAAAATGATATCTTCTTTTTTTAAATCATCAATCATTTTTTCAATACCATGTTCTACTTTTCTTTTTTGATCAGTATCTTCTATTCTAAGATAAAAAATACCATCTGTTTGTTTTGCAAAAATATAAGAAACAAAACTGGCATACAAACTTCCCATATGAATAAATCCAGTAGGACTTGGTGCAAAACGAGTAACAATTTGTTTTTCATTTAAAACTCTCTTGGGATATTTTTGTTCATAATACTTTCTAGTGTGTTTTAAATTTGGAAACAAAATTTTAGCCAATTTATTATAATCCATAATATTCTCCTTTATAAAAAAAGCAACATAACGTTGCGATTATCTTTTGGCTGCCCCAGTTAGATTCGAACTAACGAAATGTCGGAGTCAGAGTCCGATGCCTTACCGCTTGGCTATGGGGCAATTACAAGTACATTATATCACGAATTGTCTATTGTGAAAAGAAAAGAATTTAAAAAACTACAGAATATGATATAATACCATTATGCAGGAGTGGTGGAATTGGTAGACACGCAGGCTTGAGGGGCTTGTGGATATTATCCGTGTGGGTTCAAGTCCCATCTTCTGCACCAAATTGATTGTTACTCGAACTTTTATAGTTTGAGAGTAATAAATTACTAACAGAAATGTTAGTTTTTTTGTTATTTAAGAAAGTGCGGGTAATTATATATGTTAGCAATAGAAAGTAAAGAATTATTTATATTCCAAAGATTATGCTGATAGAGATATTGACATATAGAAAAATCGAGCAAGTTTCAAATGCTCGACTTTAAAGACTATATTTCCATTATAAACATAATTTTAACGAGGCATAAAGCCAAGCAAAATTATATTTATTTTCAAAGCTGCATAATGAAAATGAAAGAAAAAGTCTATCATCACTTCCACTCATAAATGAGTGACCGTTCCACAATTTTATTTGTTCTTTCTTCTTTTAACTAATGTAGGACCTTTTTCTTCTAAATATTCCTTTGCAATCTCAATTCCGAAATCAGTATAATGTTTTCCTAATTTAGCATCTAATTTCCCTTGTTGATAATATTTATAATATTTTTCTCCATTATATCCTAAATCGTAATATAAATTTAACCAACTTTTAAATATTTTCAATATTTCTAAATCATTTACTTTCACAACTCTGAAGTCTTGATTTTCATTCGTTCTCGTCTTTTTACTTTTCAACTCAACTAATCTTTCTTTTTCTACAATAATTTGTTGTTTTAAAAATTCAAGTTCACTATTTATTCCTTTTTCTCTTTTTAAACAATCTTTATATTTTGTATACCTATCAAGTTCCATAAACCCTGTAAACGGCAAAGTTATGGCCGAAAATGCAGTGAAAATGAATAAATTTTGATTCACTTCACCAATTGATGTACTAATATATCCTGTTGGATTTTCTACACAATGAGAAAATAGTACTGGTACTCCAACTATTGTCATTAAACCCATTAATAGAAAAAAAGGAATATAATGTTTTGCGTTATATTTTTTATAAGCATTACTTTCTTTTTCTAAAAGTGAAATCTTATTTTCAATAGTTTCAATTAAATTTTCCTGAATTAAAATTTCATCTAAATTATCATAATAATCAACGGGAGTTTTTTTGCCATTTTCATCACTAATTATTACTTTTCCATCTATGTAAGTATATTCTTTATTCATTAAATGAAAACCTCGTTATTAGTTAATTATTATACCATGATTTTTATTGACTTTAGCATTTTTTGATACAATTTCTTAAAAATTTAATATAATTATATTAGTTAGTAGTTATTACTACCTATAGAATTTGATTGATGTTTTTCATATCGCATAAATAATCTTGTATTTGTTGTTTCTAAAGTCATAAATCCCAAAGATTGATATAACTGAATTGCTTTTTTATTTACTTGATAGACATACAAATATGCGATAGGATGTTGAATTAATATTGTATTTAAAATATGACTACCTATACCACAGTTTCTATAATTAGGAAGTAAATAAATCTCATCGATAAAAATTCCATCTTGATATGGATAATATAATAAACACCCTACTTTTTCTCCATTTGCCATAATAATTCGAAATTGTGATTGATATTGTTTTGTTTTTTCTAATAAATCATGTAACAATTGCTTTTTGTCTGTTGTATCAAGAGAAAACCAATCTAAAACATTTTTTGATTGGTAATTTACTAACAAATCTATATCGTTTATTGTAGCCTCTATCAATTGATATTTCATAATACACTCCTTTAATAGTTTCATTGTATTATTTATACAAATATTTGTCAATTTCAAACATTTTTAAATCATAAATATGGAACTGTGTTATAATAAACTTACTACTAGGAGGATACAATATGAATTATTATCAAACAACTTGGAATTATTTACAAAGCATATTAATAGAAAAAAACATCACACAAGAAATTGCATATCACAATCATAATGAATTAATAACAAAATTAAATGAATATACCAATCACTTTTTTAATACGAATGATATCATAGAAGCAACAGGATATGAGTTACAATATGACTCTAATATATCAGTAATACAAACAGCCATGAAATATAAAAATAAAGAAACAACTTGCGATTTAGAAATAATATTTGTGATATCAAATGATTCTCATAAAATCATATTACAAATACAAAAGGAAAAAGAATTAAAATCAATTCAACAGATCATTTCTAATCACACAGTTCCTGATTTTTTATTTTCTTATGATAAAACGATTGAAGTAGAAAAATTATTGTTACTACCTAATCAACATCAAATCACAACTTACAAAAATTTAGTAACAGATGAATTATTATCAATTCAATATCAACAAGGTATACCTGTTTGGTTTGACAATGAATATTTAAATCATTTTGTTCATGTATTTAATCAAAGCAAACAAGGAATAGAAATTATTTTTAGAAATAAAATACCTGTTTATGCACAATCCAACGATTCTAATTATGATATAAAAAATATTTCATTAAATTTAGAAAAAAGTAATGATATTCAAAATATAATAGATTATATTCGCGCTGAATTAAATATTTCATTACAACAAGCAATCAATAAAAAAGTAAAAACAAAAAAACATATTCGTTAATGAATATGTTTTTTTATCTTGTATAAGTTTTAGCCTGTTCTTGATGATATTCTTCTTCTTTTGATTGACAAATTTCTAATAGTTCTTCACGTAATTTTCTTAGTTGTTCTTGTAATTGAAGATTCACACTATTTTCAAAAACTTTTTTGTCTTTTTCATTTTCAAATGTCTTTTCTTTATTAATGACATCAAAAGAATACAATTTCATACTATGTTTTTCTCTTTGGATACGTTTTTGTAGTTCAAGTTTCACATCATCAATTATTTCAATGCTATCTTCATAATTTGTTTTCTTTTTTGTTGCTTTATGAGAAATTGTTGCTCCTAATCCAAAAGAAGTTATCCATCCGACTAATGATAATTGTGTAACTAATGGTGTCCATGCAATTCCTTGTGACAAAGTAATAAGTTCTGCTGATACAATAGCTAATGTTGGAATCAATGCAATAAGAATTCCTATCCAACGTTTCTTAGATTCAATTTTTAATTGATTTTGATACAATTCTTGTAACTTATTTTCTTTTTGAATACTTTTTTCATAAAATTCTGCTTTATTTTTAGATTTTATATAATGAATATTGTTCTCTGTTAATAACATAGAATGTATTTTAGAATTATCAGAAATTGTATACATTTTATTTCCTTGAATATTAATTTTTTCAATCATGTCATTTTCCCCCTTTTTCATTGGTGAGACATATATTAGCACAAAAAAAGGAAAAATGCAACTTTATCCTTTTAATGCTTTTAACATCTTGTTCCATAATCCTTCTGAAGAATAGTTTAATATTCCAACTTTATAAATTCTAAGTCCATAACGAATTAATAAATAATTTGTGATGATAACTAGAATAATAGAAATAATTACTTCTAATATACCAAACTGTCCAATTACTAATAAAGAAGGAGATAAAATAGCTGAAATGAATGGCACAAATCCTAATATTTTAATAAAAATTGAACCACCAAATACATTTGCTAAAATAGCCAAATAATATCCCACTAATGAAATAATCATAATTGGAGTTTGTAATTGTTGAAAATCTTCAATATTAGTTGTCATACTTGCTAAAATCCCTGCAAGTAAAGAATATGCAATAAATGTTACAATCATAAGTATAAGTGTTAATGGGATAATATAAATAAGTTTATCCAATACTCCAGATACTCTTAAAGCATCAATCACACTAGTAAAACTACTTCCCATTCCACCAAGTGGGTTTCCACCACCTAGAATAAGTCTTACAACAAAACCAACAATTGCATATATAATTAATAATGCTCCTTGAATTAAAATAAATGCATTACCAGCAACCATTTTAGAAAAGAAATGTTGTTTTGGAGAAACATTTGAAATAATGATTTCCATTCCTCTTGTTGTTTTTTCATCATTTACTTCTGCACCAATCATTTGTACTAAAAAGATTGTTAACATAAAAAATGGTAAAATTACAACTGGAAAAACAGTCGACATAATCATTTCAGTACCTTCTGCTTGAGCTGTTTTATCTTTTGTTAATATTTCACGTTCTATTTTTGCTTGCGAATAAATTTTCTCTAATTCTGAAACCGGAATATTAGAGTTTGCTATAGCAACTGCCATTTTTGTGCTATTAATTGCTTGTGTTAAAACCTGTAAATCTGTAGTTTGTAAATAATCTTTTGTAATTAATGTTGTTTTTATAATTTGTTCAGCATCTTCTTCAAAAATCATAACATAATTGTGTTTATCTTTTTTCATAAGTTTTTTAGCTTCTTGTTCACTTTTTGTATATGTTTTTACAATATAGTCAGAATCTTCTTTTTTCTCATTGTCTTGTAATTCATTTGTAACAATTTTTTGATCTTTCGCTTGTAAAGTTATATTTGTTAATTCCAATTGTTGTTTGAATACATCAGAAACACCCATATTTGTCTTATCAATCACATAAATGGTTTCTTTTTGATTAAAGTCACCACCAAATGCTTCAATAATATGATCAATATTAAAAGCACATGCAATTGCAATAAAAATCAAAATATTAGCCCATAAAAACCATTTTGTTTTGATTTTTCTTTTTAAGCTCATCCCTACTAAAAACCAAAACTTGTTAGGTTTATGTTGATTATTTGTCATATTCTTCACCTACCTTCTCTACAAATATTTCATTTAACGAAGGTTCCTCAACTACAAATTTTAAAACATTCTTTGCTTTTTTTGAAACTACCTCAAATACTTTTTGAATGACCTCATTATCACGGATTTTAACTTCCATCTCATCAGGTCTTACATCAACTGAAACAACACCTTCAATTTGTTTTAAATCTTCAGGGTTAATATCAGCACGGATGAAAATATTCTTTTTACGATATTGTTCTTTAATATCGTGTAAGTATCCTTCAATTACTGGTCTTCCATGTAGCATAATGACTAACTTTTTACAAAATAATTCAACATGTTCCATACGATGTGAAGAAAATATAATCATACTACCAGCTTCGCTCATACGTTTAATCTCAGCTTTAAATAATTCTACATTAAATGGGTCTAAACCACTAAATGGTTCATCTAAAATAAGTAATTTAGGTTCATTAATAATTGACGTAATGAATTGTACTTTTTGTTGATTACCTTTTGATAATTGTTTAATTGGTTTATCAATATATTCTGAAATTTCAAAACGTGCCAACAACTCTTTTAAACGAGAAATAATTTTTTCTTTGGTCATACCTTTTAAAGTGCCATAATATATACACTGTTCAAGAACAGTCAATTTAGTAAGTAAACTTCTCTCCTCTGTTAAAAAACCAATTTCATCTGTCACTGAATAATCAATTTTTTTACCATTTAAAGTAATATTACCAGAACTAGGCTCTAATAATCCCATAATCATACGAAACGTTGTAGTTTTACCAGCTCCATTGACTCCTAATAATCCAAATATTTCTCCAGGCTTTACCTCAAAAGATAAATGGTCTACTGCCAGAAAATCACCATAATATTTTGTAATGCCATCTACTTTCAGCATATCCTCACTCCTATCTATAACTTCATTATAATACAATAACATCTATTTGAAAAGAAAAAGACTACTTTAATGAAATAGTCTTAAAATATCGTGATAAGTAATTACGACCATCAAAACCATCAAGAAAACAAAACCAATCTCATGAATTGTATTTTCTATTTTTGGGTTTACTGGACTACCCTTTATTTTTTCAATAATTAAAAATAATAGTCTTCCACCATCAAAAGCTGGAATAGGAAGTAAATTAATAAATCCAACATTCAAACTCAAAAATCCCAATAAATAAATAAGGCTTAATATTCCTGCTTTTGCACTTTGATCAACAACCGTATAAATACCAACAGGGCCAGCTAAAGAGGAAATACTTAATTTCCCGAGTAACAAGTAGGCAATAATCAAAATCATCTGATGAATTAAAC
Source organism: uncultured Mycoplasmatota bacterium (assembly GCA_945872435.1). Lineage (GTDB taxonomy): Bacteria > Bacillota_I > Bacilli_A > RF39 > UBA660 > UMGS2016. Next base: position 10,267 of record CAMBYP010000009.1, on the reverse strand, counting down.
TAAACATCTTAGTAAATCCATATTTGACTGCTGAAAAGAAATCATGGACCAAATGATTTTTTAAACTAAATCCATATTGATAAGATACTTGATCATTTTCTTTTATTTCTTTAGGAGTAATTTGTAGTGCTTTTTCTTTTCCATCACGAAGAATTGTCATATTCATTTTATCTTTACCATTTATTTGAACAAGCAACATTAAATGATCACTTGAAACAATTTTAGTACCGTTAATCTTTAGTATTTTATCTCCAGATTTTAAACCTGCTTTGAAAGCAGCACTATTTTTAGAGACATCTGCAACTGTTGTTGTCTCTGTCGGTACACCATTTATTAAACCAACAATAAAAAATATAAAGATAGCAAGTAAAAAATTAAATAAAATTCCGGCAATCACTGTCATAAAACGTTGATGCCATTTTTTATGTGTCATTTGCTTTTCTTTTGGAATATCTTCATCCGCTTCTATTTCTTCACCAGCCATTTGTACATAACCACCAATTGGTAATAAACGAATGGAATATTCTGTTTCATCATTTTTTCGATGAAATTTAAAAATTTGCGGTCCCATCCCAATTGAAAATTCATATACATAAATTCCTGCATGTTTTGCAAAAATAAAATGTCCTAATTCATGAATAAAAACTGTAATTCCAAGAATCAAGATGAAATAAATTAATGTCATATTCTCCTCCTTATAATAAATTCATGAAAAACATAAAACCTAATACTACAAAGATAATACTATCTAAACGATCTAACACACCACCATGCCCTGGCATAAGTTGTGAAAAATCTTTTTTTCCAAAATATCGTTTAATACTAGAAAAAACTAAATCTCCATATTGCCCTAATACTGAAAGAAAAACAGTTGTTAAGATGATTCCTACCATAGAAACACTTGGATTAATTACTGTTACATAATAACATACTCCTACTAGTGTCCCCATCACAGTACCACCAATACTTCCTTCCCATGTTTTTTTTGGACTTACTTCTGGTAATAATTTATGTCTTCCAATTAACATTCCTGTAATATAAGCATATGTATCTGTTATGATAGTAATTAATAGTAAATAAATCACATATACTAAACCTGCGTTGCGAAGTAAAGTAAATAAACTAAATGATGTTCCTAAAAAGAATATTCCACCAATTAAATAAAATGCATCATTAATACTATAAAATTTACGATCATGATATACGATAACAGGTAGTAGACAACCTAATAATAAGGTACTTACTACTCTATAATCAATTGCAAATACATCTTCACTTGTACTAAGATTAAATAATACAATTAAAACCATTAATATATAAGAAATAAACTTCATAAACTCTGGAATCTTTTTCTTTGTTTCTTTAATGTCCATAAATTCCTTTAATGCTAAAACAGATAAAATGCATACAGCAATATCAAAAACAATACCACCCACCAATAATATTGGAACAAATATCATAAGTGCAATCACTGCACTAATAACTCTTGTTTTCATTTATAATCTCCTCCAAATCTACGATTTCTTTTTAAATATTCATCAATTGCCTTTTCATATTGTTCTTCATTAAAATCTGGAAAAAAAGTATCCGTAAAATATAATTCGGCATAACTCGCTTGATAAAGTAAAAAATTTGACAAACGCATCTCACCACTTGTTCTTATTAATAAATCAATTGGTGGTAAATCTTGATATAAATAGTGATTAAAAATTTCTGGAGTCAATGTTTCTACATCAATTTCAGACTTTACTATTTTTTTCACAGCATCAACAATTTCATATTGGCTACCATAGTTTAAGCATACATGAAATATTCCACCAGTATTATTTTTCGTTTTCTCTTCCAATTCATGAATCGTTTTTATTACATCTTCACGAAGTGGATATTTTCTTCCTGAAAACAATACTTTAATATTCTTTTCGCGATAAAATTCTTTTTCTTTTTGAAATTTATTTACAAATAAATTCATCAAATAATTTATTTCTTCTGAACTACGATTAAAATTTTCTGTTGAAAAAGCATAAACACTTAAAACTTCTGTACCATGTTCCAAAATATAAGTGCTTAAATTTTTAATATTTTCAAATCCTGCACGATGACCTTGTAACCCTGTCAAATGATGTTTTTTTGCCCATCTACGATTACCATCAAGAATAATGGCAACATGTTTTGGATATCTTTTTTCTTTTTCCATATTTTCACTACTCCAATATTAATATTATAATCTATTTTTCATCTAATTACAATTACTTAAGAAAAGTTTACACAGTAAAAAAGTATCAACGAATTCGTTGATACTTTAATTATTCATTATTTGCTTTTAAAGCGTCAATTGCTTTACGCATTTTCATATCATATTTTACCATTTCAATTCCACCAAATTCTTTTTTGAAATCTTCTTCTTTCATTTGATATTTTTTAGCTAATTCTTTTGCTTCTTTTTCTGCTTCTTCATCTGTTACTTCAATATGTTCTGCTTTTGCAATTTCTTCTAAAGCAAAACGAGATAAAATGCGTTTATTTGCTTCTTCTTTCATTTGTTCTCTTAAAGCAGCTTCATCAGAATTTGTGAATTGATAAAATTGTTGTAAAGTAAGTCCTTGCATTTTTAAATTTTCTTCATATTGTTTCAAAATACGAGTTACTTCTTCTTCTGTCATAACTTCTGGAATTTCAACTTTTAAACCTTCACATACTTTATCTAATAAATCATCAATAAATTTATTTTCGCTATCCATTTCTTTACGTGCTAAAATATGTGTTTTAATTTCTTCTTTTAAAGTTTCTAAAGAATTAACACCTTCCATACCTAAATCTTCAAAGAATTCTTCTCCAATTTCAGGAATTACAGTTGTTTTTACATCATTAATTTTTACTTTAAAAGTTGCTTTTTGACCTTTTAACTCTTCACTATGATAGTCTTCTGGGAAAGTGACTTCGATTTCTTTTTCTTCACCATTTTTCATTCCAATTAATTGTTCTTCAAAACCTGGAATAAATGTGTGGCTACCAATTTTTAAAGAATAATTTTCACCTTTACCACCATCAAATGCTTTACCATCTTTAAAACCTTCAAAATCAATAATAGCAGTATCGCCATCTTCTACTTTTCCATTTTCTTTTGGCATAACTTCAGCATAACGACTTCTCATTTGTTCAATTGTAGCATTGATTTCATCTTCAGTTGCTTCTACTTTTTCTTTTTTTACTTTTAAACCTTTATATTTTCCTAATTTTACTTCTGGTCTTGTTGTTAAAACAAAATTAAATACAACTTTCTTATCATCAATTGTTTTTAAAGTAATATCAGGTTGAGCAACTAATTCTTCATCTTTATGATCTTCTAACATTTTAGAATAAGCATCTGGAAGAACAATATCAGCAGCCTCTAAATATAAAGATTCCTTTCCATATTTTTTTAAGAAAATATCTTTTGGTGCTTTTCCTTTACGGAATCCATCTATTTTGACATTTTTTACAGCTTTTTGAAATGCTTTATCTAATGCTTCTTCCCATTCTTTTCCATTAATTTCAATTGTAAATTCTTTTTTCATTTTCTAACACCTTTCCTTACAACCAATAGTATAACGAAATTTTACTTGTATTTCAAGTAAATACACGAAAATAAAAGTCTTTTCTGACTTTTATTTTAGCATATTTCTAAAATCTTTACTGGATAACTTCCAGCTGGACTTGCAACATCAACAATATCATTTACTTTATGATTTAAAATTGCTTGTGCAATTGGACTTTCATTAGAAATTTTACCAGCAAATGGATCAACTTCTTTGCTTCCTACGATTGTATATTCCTCTTCTTCATCATCATCTACATAACAAATTTTTACTGTAGATCCAATTCCAATTGTATCTTTATTTGTATTTTTTACAATCGTTGCTTTTTCTAACATCATCTCTAATTCTGCAATTTTAGATTCTACTTGTGCTTGTTCTTGACGAGCTGCATCGTATTCTGCATTTTCACTTAAATCACCTAAAGCACGTGCTTCTTTTAAAGCTTGAATCACTTCTGGACGTTTTACAAGTTTTAAATCATCTAATTCTTTTTTTATTTCTTCATAACCATTTTCGGTTAAATAAATTTCTTTTGTATTTGATTGCATACTTTCACCTCTGTTCATCTTTCTATGAAATCTACAAAATAATACTACAATAAAAGTAATTTGTCAATCTCTTTTTTTCATTCTCATCAAATCATTTACATGTAGTGTTGTTTCAACATCAATCCATACAATTTGACGTGGATGATTTACGATTTCTAATGGATTTCCCTCTTCATCATATATATGTTTTATTTTCAAAATGTTGACAAAATGATTTGGCCCAAAAAATTCTACAGTATCGTTCACTTTAAAATAATTGCGTTGTTCTATTTTTGCTTTTTTTAACTTAGAATCATACTCAAGTACAATTCCTAAAAAATCTTGATTAGAAAGTTCCATCCTACCATTATAATATTGACAATCTTTACCATAATATCCATCAAAAAATTGTACAGTACTTTCTCTATTTGCAACTGCATCTAATACTTTTTTGGCATCATTTATCATCTTTTCTGTTAATGTTTGTTCATAGTAAGCATCAATGATATTACGATAAGTACTAACAACAGTGGCAATATAATAAATAGAACGCATTCTTCCCTCTATTTTAAAAGAATCAATTCCCATCTCTATCATTTCTGGAATTTTTGTTATCATTGATAAATCTTTTGTACAAAATGTAAAAGGTTTTTCACCTCGTTTTAAATCATCATTTTCCAATAAATCAAAATCCCAGCGACAAATTTGACTACAACCTCCACGATTTGAATCACGAGCAGTTAAATAATTAGAAAGTACACAACGACCACTAAAAGAAGCACACATTGCACCATGAATAAATGTTTCAATTTCAATATCAACATGATTCATAATATCTTTTATATCTTCCTTCGATGCTTCCCTTGCCAACACGACACGGCTTGCCCCAATTTGTTTTAAGTACTTAGCACCTAAATAATTTAGAGTAGATTGTTGTGTAGAAACATGAAGTTCTAATGAAGTATGTTCTTTTGCATAATGAATAATTGCCGGGTCACTTACAATAATTGCATCTACTTGACAAGCTTCCAATTGTTTTAAATACTCGTCTAAAGCATCTATTTCTTCATTATGCATAACAATATTAACGGTAACATAAATCTTTTTATGATATTGATGTACAAATTCTACACCTTCTTTTAACTCTTCTATTGTAAAGTTGGTTGCATTGGCACGAAGACCAAATCCAGGCCCCCCAACATATACAGCATCTGCACCATACATAATTGCCCATTTCAAACTTTCTAAAGAACCTGCAGGCGCTAATAATTCTACTTTTCTATCCATTCTTCTTCACCCTATAAACTGTCTTTTTATATAAAAATCCTAAATCATATTTTCCTTCTAATAATTGATTTAATTTAGTAATTTCTGCATCATCTTCATATTTTAAATAACTATCATATGCTTTCAATACCTGTACAAATAAATTATGATGAAAGAATCTTTCATTCAACATACAATAATCCATATTCATGTTTACCAACCTTTTTATTTCAGAAATTCCATTTAATGGAACACTTGTATATACTGTTGTTCCATTTTTATGTTCGACAATTGGATATTTCTTTCCTTCTTTTTCAATTTTATAATGACCGCAATCTGTTTTTAATGAAAACGTATCTAAATAATTCGTTACTAAATGTCTCTTACTTTCAAACATAGGATAATATCCAAAAATTGGTGTGATACAAAACATTGTAGTCTGTTTTTTTAATGTTTCTATTTCTTCTAAAGTTAAATTAGTAGAAATAGAAATTCCTTTCACACCTTGTTCCTTATAAAACTGTGCACTAAAATAATTTGTAGTCATATGTTCTTGATTCCATACTAATAAAATATTAGGATATTTTGTCTTTACTAATTCTAATACAGCTAAATCATAAAATAACACACCATCAATAAAACAAGCTTCTATTTCTTTTAAACAATCATCTAGTTTTTTTAAATCATTTTTATCATAATTTTTATTACAAGATACAAATATTTTTTTACCATGTTGATGCAAAAAAGAACTAACTTCTTTTAACTTTTCTATAGGATATGTATTTTCAAATTGTACTGATAAATCTTTTACTCCAAATAAAAATGCATCAGCAAAAAATAATTCATCCTCAACACCCTCTAAACAACGAGGAACTACTAATTTTTTCATTCTATCACCAACTTTCTTATTATATCAAAAATAAAAAAAAAGAGAAATTCTATCTTGTTAATTTTAGACTTTTCTCTTGTTTCTGATTTATTTCTAAGTTTTCAATTTGCTGCTTGATTGAAACAAAAGTATTTAATATATCTTGCATTTCTTTTTGCTGTTTTGATATATGGCAAGAGTATTTTCTTCCAGTTGTAATATCAATTACTATCATTTCTTCTTCACTGATTTGAAACGAAAGATATGGTACTACAATATTTTTCATAACTGCTTCTACATAATTAGGGTTTCCTGAAACAATTTCAGCAGTGCGAAAATTATCTGCTCCTGCTTTTCCTTTATTATAAATATCCAAAGCATATGAAACGTCATAATTAGATGTAATTAACGCATTAGTTAATCCCATAGTTCCCAAACGAACATTCATTTCAAAATCATCCAATAACCATTCTTGCATTGGAATACTATCCACTTGATGTGTAGCATAATTATAGCATGTACGATTTTGTTTGCTTTCAATTTCTTCTTGTGAAGCATTACTAGAATAAAAATTTGTACGTTCCTGTTGTGTAATACCTACAACATATAAATACTTTCCATTTACATCATAAGTACCAATATGACTTTCATGATTTAAACCAGATTCTACTTTTTCTAGTGCAAATAAAAGATGCGGATCCATGCCATATTCACGACAAATCTGTTGTTGTTTTTGTCCTTGCTCTGAATTTAAATATTCTTGATATTCAGAAACAGACCAGTTTGTTCCACAATTTTCTGGTAATGGTGTATTTTGAAATTTATACTGACATAATAAAGAATATATATCTTGGCCTATCGTTTCTGAAATAGATAATTTTTCAACGTTTTGATAGATATAAGAAATTGCTTCTTGTTCATCAATTTCTAATTCCAATGCTAATGACTGAATATATTGATTCAAAATACTAGTATTTAAACAATCTAATTGATGATTTAATTCCATTTCTTTTATTTTTTCAGGGCTAATATCTCCGTTTCCACTTGTTTCAAATGATTGAAAAACATTGGCTCCCATTAATGACATACTCATAAAATAGTGCATAACATCTTTGCTTTTAACATATTTTTACTCATTTGTATTTCCCCTTTTGATTGGGTATTAGAATACCATTTTTTTCATTATTTGTCAAAAAAAGAGACATCATCGTCTCTTTGTAATTGCGATTCCATCACCTATATTATAAAATTCTGTGACATAATTTTTATTTTCCTCTAAATATACAATATATTTTCTAAGTTTTTGAACTAACTGTCTTAAATTTTTACTTTCGATTCTTGTTTTTTGTTTCGTATATCCATGAAAATATAAATTATCAGAAAAGACAACTCCGTCTTTATTTAAATATGGAGTAAATTTTTCAAAAAATTTAATATATTGACTTTTAGCAGCATCAATAAAAATTAAATCATAATTTTCATTTACAATGACATCAAAGGCGTCTTTAAACAAAATTGTAATTCTATCTTCTAAATGAAAAGCTTTTACATTTTCAACAGCCTTTAAATAACGTTCTTGGTCACGTTCTATTGTTGTAATATGAATATTATCACGCACAAGCGCCATTTTAATTGCTGAATATCCTATAGCACATCCAATTTCTAAAATATTTTGAATATGATTATGTTCTTTTATATAACTTGTTAAAAATTCAATTCCATCTTTTTCCATAATAGGTATATGAAATTCTTTTGCATATTTTTCTAAATCTTCTATCACCATGTAAACCACAACCCTTGTTTTTTCAATTTTGCAATCGTTGCATCGTGACCAGCACTCGTTTGATTAAAATAAACTTTTTTATTCTTATCAGCAACAAAATAATAATAATTATTATCTTCAGGATTAATAGACGCAACAATTGTGGCAATTCCCGGATTACAAATTGGTCCTATTGGTAATTTACCACTTGAAGATGCACTGCGTGTATTATATGCATTATCAGCCATAATTTCAGACATATATAAATCTCTTTCTCCGATATCAATTTTTGCCCCATAATAAGTAGTAACATCACTACCTAGTGGCATATTACTCGTAAGACGATTGTAAAATACTCTTGCTACCATACTACGATCACTTGTTGTACTAGCTTCTAATTCTGCCATAGAAGCAATCGTTAAAATTTGATGAAAAGAATAAGTACTTGATTCAATCTGAGATTGATATGGTTTTAATTTTTGTTCCATTGCATTTAACATCTTTTCAAACAATGTTTTTAATTCTACATTTTCATTTGTAAAACGATATGTATCAGGTAATAAATATCCTTCTAATGAATAATAAATATTAGGATTTTTAACTTCTTCAGTAATAAACCAATATTTTTCTATTAATGAATTTAAATATGCTTCATCCTGTAATAAATTATAAACATCTTCTTCTGTATGAACAGTATTTTTTGCAATAATAGTTGCAATTTGTTTCATATTTTTACCTTCAGGAAATGTAATAATAATTTCACCAGTATTAAATTTTTCATTTCCTGATAAACTTTGAAGTAATTCTTTTAAAGACATATTCTGATTTAAATTATAATTTCCTTCTTTTAAAGGAGAAAGATTTTTAATACGTAAGTATAATTTATATGCAAACTCAGAACGAATTAATCCTTTTTCTTTCAAAATAGGAGCAATAGAATAATAATTCTGTCCCTTCGTAACATTTAAAGTAACAGGATTTGAATGATTCGAAACAGCACCAAATAATGTCATAAACCAAATAGACAAAATAATAAGTAAAATACAAACAATTAATATAATTACTGGTTTCTTTTTTAATCTACGTCTTTTTTTCATACACACCAAAAACGAGCTTATTTAGGCTCGTTTCCTTCATTATCTTCAGCTTGTTCTTTTGCCGATGCTTGTAATTCATCTAAAATTGTTTGAATAATTTTCCATTCCTTTTCTGTTTCGATTGGTTCTAACATTGTTGTTTTTGAATTTGGAGTATAAATAGAAGCATATACTTGGGTATTGCCTTCTTCATCTACAGTATTATCTGTATATACCATATAATTCTTTTTTGTTTCTTCACTTTCGAATGTAAATAATACTTCACATTCTACTTCTTTACCATTTTGATCTTTCACTTTAAATGTCATTGTTTCTTCTTGCATCATGATTTCCTCCCTTTATCTAGATAAGTTTGCAAAATAATATTGGCTGCTAAACTATCTATTTTCTTCTTTCTTTTTTTTCTAGATATATCAAATTTTACCATATAGTTGGTTGCTTCTACTGTTGTAAGTCTTTCATCTTGTAAGAAAACAGGCAACTTCAATTTATCTTCTAAAAGTTTTTTAAATTCTACTGACATCATTGCATGTTCTCCCATACTATTATCCATATTTTTAGGTAATCCTAAAACAAAACTTTCAATGGGAAATTCATCTAATACTTTTTTTAATTCATCAATTAAATATTGATAGTTTCCTTCTTCATAACGAATTGTATAAAGAGGTGTCGCAATTGTTTTGGTTTCATCTGAAATAGATAATCCCAAAGTTCTAGTACCTAAATCTAAGCCTAATATTCTCATTGATGCTTCATATAATGATGAATTAAAAATTCTAATATCTTAGAACGATCATATCGCATAATCATATTACGTGCTTCCTTATGGCTTGTAATATAACCAGGATCCCCACTCATAAGATACCCAACTAATTGTGTCATTGCATCATACCCACGTTCTTCTAAAATATCAATCACATTTGTAATGCATTCACCAATCATACCTTCTTGAATATCTTCAATATTATATACTTTTGTTTCTTCCGTCATCATCTCACCTACCTATGAATACAATCTTATTTTAACATGTTTTTTATTTTTAAGCAATTGATATCTAAAAAAAATTGGCTATGGTTATGTTTCAAAAATAATATATACATACCTTGCTAAAGATTTCTAAATTACAAATCAATAATAAATCATTATTGCAATTTAATACAAAATTATAAATC
>CAMBYP010000008.1 GCA_945872435.1 uncultured Mycoplasmatota bacterium | reverse complement strand
TTTGTCGTGATTATAATATCATAATTTTTACAATTTGACAAAACTTAGATAATCACAAAAAAAGATTCTTTTAGAATCTTTTAAACACCAACTGATTTTGTTTCTGGTAAAGTAGAACCACCGTCAATCACAATTCCTTGCCCAGTAATATAACTAGATTCTTCACTAGCTAAAAATGCAGCCAATTCACCTAATTCTTGAATTGTACCAAGTCTTCCCATAGGAATTCCTTCTGCAATACCTTTTACAACAGATTCTGGGTCATTTGCATTACTATCTTTTGCAATACCATCAACCATTGGAGTCATAATATATCCTGGCATAATAGCATTTACATTAATATGATCATCCACTAATTCACGTGCTAAACCTTTCGTAAAACCTAATAATGCAGATTTAGTGGTTGCATAAGCAACCTCGCCAGCATCAGCTACCATCGGTCCTGTAACACTAGATAAGTTTATAATTTTACCATATTTTTGTTTTTGCATATAAGGGACAATAGCTTTTGTTACATTCCAAGTGCCTTTAATATTAATATCAAAATGAAAATCTCTAATTTCATCTGTCATTTCTACAAATGGAACTAACTTAGCTACTCCGGCATTATTTACTAAAATATCAATATGCCCATATCTTTTTATAATATCATCAACACATAATTTTACTCTTCTAGCATCTCTAATATCAACTTTATATCCTGCTACATCATATCCTTGACTTCTAAACTTCTGAATGGCTTCTGCTATTTTATCACTGTAATCAAAGATGATAACACGTGCTTTATATTTAGCAAATATTTCTACAATTCCAGCACCATTTCCCATAGCACCACCAGTTACGACCGCAATTTTATTCTCTAATTTCACCTTATCATCTCCATTATATAGACATTCTATCATACAAAAAACTTTTATTCAAGCAAGGAATAAAAGTTTTCTTAAATTATTGATTTGTCCAAGACACTGGATAACAAATTTCATCATCACAGTGCATTGTTACAGTATAATTCACATCTTGTAATTGAGGCATTTGTTGTTTCATTTCAGCGCTATATGTTTCTAATAAGTTTACAGTGTACTTTGTTTCATCACGTGTTATCTTTTGTACTACATAGTCTGGAACCGGGCCAGTTAAACCAATAGTATTAGTACTGCGATATACTTTAGCTTCTTCATCATATTTAAAAATAGTGTCACCAGGATACATGAAATCATCACGATTAAAATATTGTTTTGCTAATTTTTGAATAGAATCTAATGGAATTGATAAAGCAAAGACATTACCTGTTTCATCACCTTTTACCACACCATACTCTTCAGAATCTAAGTCAAATAATATCATATATGTTATTGATGTAAATACATCTGCATCTGTTATATCTTTTGTTGCTGTTGCAGTTGACATTCTTGTATTTTTAAAAAATAATGACAAAATATTCTGAACTTCTTCATCTGTCCAAACCTTTGTTTCTTCTTTCGGCTCTTCTTTTTTCTTTTCTTCTTGTTTTACTTCTTTTGAAAATTCTTTATCAGAAAAATTTTCAAAATAATAATACCCTCCAAATATACCAATAGCTAATCCAATAAGTACACCCACTATCAACAATACTGCATTTTTCATATACACACCTCCTATTATCAGTATAACAAAAAAAAATATCATTAAGATAGTTATTTTCTTGCATCATATTTTTTTCTCTCATTGGTATTTAAAATCTTTTTTCTAAGACGGAAAGACTTTGGTGTTACTTCTACTAATTCATCATCATTAATATAATCTAAACAAACTTCTAATGTCATTGTACGAGGTCTTTTTAATACAACTGTATGATCACTACCAGCAGCACGGGTATTTGTTAATTTCTTTCCTTTTACTACATTGACTGCTAAATCATTATCATGACTATGTTCACCTACTATCATACCTTCATATACATCAGTACCTGGTTCAATAAACATAATTCCACGATCTTCTAATTGTCCTAACGCATAAGCCGTTGCTTTTCCATTTTCCATTGAAACTAATACACCAGCTTTTCTTTGTCCAACATGTTGTGATGCTTGTTTACGATATTCCTTATACGTATGACTTAAAATTCCATAACCTTTTGTCATTGTCATAAATTCCATAGAAAATCCTATTAATCCACGTGATGGTACAACATATGTAAGTTGTGTTTGATTTTCATGAGCAGTCATGTTAATCATTTCTCCTTCACGATTTCCTAATGATTCAATTACTGAACCGACAAATTCTTCTGGCACTTCAATTGTTACATCTTCAAAAGGTTCACATTTCACACCATCAATTTCTTTTACAATTACTTCAGGTTTTGATACTTGTAATTCAAATCCTTCTCTTCTCATATTTTCTATTAAAATAGATAAATGTAATTCCCCACGTCCAGAAACAATAAAAGACTCACTATCATTTGGATTTGGTACTACTTTTAAGCTAACGTCTCTTTCTGTCTCTTTATGTAAACGTTCTTCAATCTTTCTTGCCGTTAATAATTTCCCTTCACGACCAGCAAATGGAGAAGAGTTAACTCCAAAAGTCATTTGTAATGTAGGTTCATCAATATGAAGAAGTGGTAATGCTTCTTCTTGACCTTGTGTACAAACAGTTTCTCCTACTTCAATATCTGGAAGTCCTGCAATAGCAACAATATCTCCTGCATTTGCTTCTTGTACTTCAATTCGTTTTAATCCTAAAAATCCAAATATTTTTTGTACTCTAAATTGTTTTTTTGAACCATCTAAACGAACACATGAAACCATTTCGTTTACTTTCACATTTCCTCTTTTTACAAGTCCAATTCCAATTCTTCCGACAAAGTCATTATAATCAAGTAAGGCAGGTTGGAATTGTAATCCCCCGTCGCTTTGAACATTTGGAGATGGAATATAATCTACAATCATATCTAAAATTGGATCCATTGTATGTTCTTGAGTAGTAACATCTGGATCTAAACTAGAAGTACCAGCTAATGCACTTGTATAAATCACTGGGAATTCTAATTGATCAATATCAGCTCCCAATTCAATAAATAAATCCATCACTTCATCTACTACTTCTTGCGGACGAGCAGATGGTTTATCAATTTTATTTACAACGACAATTGGAGTAACATGAGCCTCTAATGCTTTTTTTAATACGAAACGTGTTTGTGGCATCGTACCTTCATATGCATCTACAACCAATAACACTCCATCAACCATATTCATAATACGTTCTACTTCTCCACCGAAGTCTGCATGACCTGGCGTATCTAAAATATTAATACGTACTCCTTTATAATCAATAGCTGTAGTCTTTGCTAAAATTGTAATTCCTCTTTCTTGTTCAATTGCATTTGAATCCATACTTCCTACTTCTTCATTTTCACGAAAAGTACCAGACATTTTTAATAATTGATCAACTAAAGTTGTCTTTCCGTGATCGACGTGGGCTATAATTGCAATATTTCTAATTTCTTTCATACATACACTCCCTTTTTGGCTCTCGCTATTATATCACAATTTCAATATTGATGTAAATATTTTTTTAATATTGTCCAAAAACAAAACATATACTGTATTTTAATTATAAAAAAAGAAGCATTATGCTTCTTGATTAAAGTATGTCTTTAATATATGATCCATTGTAATTAATATATCAGGAAAAACATTTAAATGTTCTAATTCTTCTCTAGAAAACCAATTCACTCCATCATTTTCATCTGTATTAATTTTCACATCAACAGAATCTTTTGGAATTCCGGCATATAAAATATCAATATGAATTTCTCCTAATAAATTACGATTACATTGAATTCCCATAGGTTTAATAAAATCATTTTCTCTTGGAAAATGTTCTCCTAATAATTTTACTTTCATACCAGTTTCTTCAAATACTTCTCTTACCGCTGTCTCTTCTGGAACTTCACCAGCTTCAATATGTCCACCAGGTTGCACCCATTTACGAAATTTTTTATGATGAACTAATAAAATCTTTAAATTTTCTGGATTAATAATAAAAACCGATGCACAAAATTGTCTATTCATTGATTCTTGCATACTATCACCACATATCATAATATCAAATATTTCATAAATTTACTACGATCTTTTTAATAAATACATTTATTTGACATTATTCTAAAACATTTTTAATTGTTTCATTCAAGTTCTTCTCATAAATTTGTAATTTTTCATTCACATCTAATGTTACTAATAGAATATCATCTAAATGAATATAGCCTCTTAATTTCAATTCTTTTTGTAACCATTCTTCTGTTTTATTACAATTTTTCAAGTTATTTTTCATTATCTTTCCATCTATCACAACATTAGCACATAATCCTTCCATCTTTGGATTAATATTCATATCTTTTACTTTTAAAGGTCTTTCTTTTTCAAAAGGTAAAATACTAAGAGTTCCATTGGCTTCCATCAAAGCATATTTAATTTCGCTTAAATCAAAATATCCATTAATCCTACATTGTTCTAACAAATCATTCATATCATATTTAATTTTTTTCATGTTTTTTTCTAATAATTTCCCATCTTGAATTAGTATTGTTGGCACTCCCATGAAATACCTTCGTAAATGAATACTCTTCATAGTTAGAATGCTAACAAAGTAAGCAACAAAACCAAATATTACTACTGCTAAAATACCATGCAAATAATCTGATTCTAAATTGATTGTCATTTCAGCAGCAAAATTTCCAATACTAATTCCTATTACATAATCAAATAAACTAAGTTGAGATACTTGTCTTTTACCTAACATTTTAGTAATTAGAAATAAAGTAATTAAAGAAATAAATGCTCGTAAAGTTACATCTAATAATTCCATTCCATTTACATTTAAAATATTTTCAAACATATTATCACCTAATATTATTATGGTTTTTTTTATTATTTATAAACAAAAAAAGAAGATTATTTCTTCTTTGTTTTATTCTTCTTTTTCTTTGGAATTGTTTTAGTTATTTGTTTTTTTGTTGTTTCTTTTGTTTTTGGTTTCTCTTTTTTATTTTCGTTTGGTTCTTCTTTATGAAGAATCTTTTTCTTTATTTTATCTCTTAAACTAGAACTATCATAAACAACATCTGTTGTTAAAACAAATATAAGTACAATTGCTAAAAGAATTCCATAAATAATATATCCTAATTTTGCATCTTTTAAGACATAAACAATTGAAGCAAAGGCAAATAATATATTAATTACATAAATAGATAGTACTGTCTGTTTTTGAGATAAATTACGTTTTAATAATTGATGATGAATATGATATTTATCAGGAGTAGATATTTTTTCACCTTTTAAAGTTCTTCTTATAATGGCAAATACTGTATCTAAAATTGGTATTGCTAAAAGAAGTAATGGGATAATTAAAGATGTCATAGTAACATTTTTAAATCCTAACAATGCAATTACAGAAATAATTAATCCTAAAAACATAGAACCACTATCTCCCATAAAAATAGTAGCAGGATTAAAATTGTGTACTAAAAATCCTAAAGTAGAACCTAACATAATAAATGTTAATAGGAAATCTAATCCAAATTTTCCTTGCATAATTGCAATAATTCCAACTGTTGCAAAATATATACTAGAAATACCAGCAGCTAGACCATCTAATCCATCAATTAAATTCATACAGTTAATACATCCTAATATAAAGAAAATTGTAAATGGAATTGCAAAACATCCAAAATCAATATAAATTCCAAATGCACTTACATCTTGCAAAATAATATTTCCATAAAATACAATAATACATGCTGCTGCCAATTGGCCAATAAATTTAACCAAAGCACGTAATGGCTTAATATCATCAAATACACCAATTAAAATTACAACAAAACTTGCTATCAAAACAGAATTCATCACTACACTTTGTTCTCCAAACAACATATATCCTAACAAAAATCCAAAAAAGATTGATAGGCCACCTAGCCTTGGCATTGGCACTTTATGTACTTTTCTTTCATTTGGAATATCTAGTGCTCCTACATGTTTTGCTATCATTTTCACAATTGGAGTAATTCCTAGTGAAAAAAAGAATGTTGTTCCTAGCATTAAAAATACTCTTCTGATAATTTCATAACTCATATGCATACCACCAATTTCATTTTATCAAATATTTGTTATATTTGCTACTATTTTATTTTTTTCTACGAAGGAAACGATATATCTTCTTTAATATAGGCATACAAAATTCATAAATATGATATCGAATTGGTTGAACAATTAAATCATATTCTCCAGCAAATTCAAATACAATAGCATTAAATCTTGATTTAAATGGAGTTAAATGATCATCAAAAGTTCCATTAATTCCTCCTAGGTTACAGTAACTACAACCTTGTTCTAAAGAATATTTACAAATTTCATAAACTAATCCCACAGAAACATTTAATTTTGTAAACAATAAATGATTACCAGCATATAAATATTCACTAGTACGAAGTCCTTCATTTTGTGGAATAATGACAAATGCAGCAGATAACACAATTTCTTTTTGCCCATCTGTTTGTAAATTTTCTACTTCTTTTATTTCTTCTTCTTTGCCGTTATTATTCTTCAAAAACTGTAAATATGTTTCTAAATTTAACATTCCAAAAAACAAATATGCTTCTCCTTTATATTGTTCCATCATTTTTTTAAAATATGACTTATTTCTAAGACGAATATTTTGTCTTTTTTCTGTTTGTGTGATAACTTCCATAAACATATCTAAATATTTTGGATCACTTGTATGAAAATAAGTTACACCTCTTTTTTCATGATAATTTCCTATGTAACTTCGAATACGTTTTTTAAAACTTGTTTTTATTTCAGACTCTGTTAAAAAATTATGATCTTTATTTATTAATGGGATATACATGTGGTATCTTGGTTGTAATGTATCTTGAATTGATTTCGTATATCCTTTAAAATGATAACCACAAGATAAAATATTTTTATGTTTTAGTTCATAATCATTTGAATAATATAGGGGAATATCAACTTTTTCTTGTTTTTCTATTTCTTTTATTGAATATTCTCTATAGCAAAAATTTGGATCAATTTTTACAACATAGGCGTGTTCTTGTTTTGCTAACTCTCGTAATTTTTTTGTGAAAATTTCCAATATTTCTTTATTTTTATAATCTACTAAAATTCCTCTTGGAATATACATCAAAGAAATTCCTAATGGTAATTTTCTTTTTAAAACAAGGGCAGTTGCTACTAATTTTTTATCTTTATATAAACCACAATGAAAATGATTCCATTCTTCTTTTACAAAAGCCCAATTATATTCCTGCATAAAAGAAAGGGTAGAAGCTTTTTTTACAAATTCATCATATTCTGTTTTTTTGACATTAGTCTTGAATTCATACTTCATTTTGTTACCTCCCTATGCATCTTTTAATTAAACGTTTTGTATTATTAATTACATTAAATGTTGTATAAATTTTTTGATTTACTGGTAATTGGAATTCTCCAATTAATTCTTCAACATATCCAGAAAAGCCTCTTTTAAATTCATATACACCATACTCAGAATCTGTTTCATCAAAATTGCCACTAATTCCATAAAAATTATATTTATCAAATCCATGTTCATTTGCATATTTGATCATATTCCATTGAATTGCGTATTGGGCATTAAATTTCATATATTCATCATAATTTCCACTAAATAAGTAAATTACTTCATGTCCAGTCATCATAAACATTGCTGCTGATAAATCCAATTGACTACCATGTTCTTTCATTAAATTTTCTGTTTCTTCAATTCTCTTTTTTGTATTTTCTATATTAATTGAAAGAGATTTTCTAAGTCCCTTTTTAGAATGAACATCTTCTGTATTTTCTAATCGTGTTTCATATTCCTTTAGTTCTTTCCTTAATTTATCTAAATAATCATCTAAATAAATTGTAGCTAATAAATATCTAATTTCACCACGTGGATGAAATAAATCATACATATCTTCATAGTAAGTAAGTGATTTATCGACAAAACCTTTTCGTTTACCTGTTTCCTCAGTAATTTTTTTTAATGATGGTAATTCTCCTTTTGTAAGTTCTTTTACAACAATCCCCATTTTTTCTGTTTTTCTAATATAATTTCTTACATTAGAACGAAAAGATTGAAAAATTTCTTCATTTGGTTTTCCCAAATCAATAGAAAACATATACTGTACTTGTTCTGGTGATTCTTTTCTTTTAAAACCTAATCGTTTTAATAATTGAACAACACTTTCATTATTTACTCCATCTTCGACAACATTACCATCAATATCTCGCTCATGGTATATTAAATAAGGATCAATTCTTAATATATATCCTTTTTTCTTTTGAACATATTTTTTTAATTGACGAAAGAAAAATGTAACTAAATCTTTATTATGAAAATCAATTAATGGTCCACGTGAAGTATAAAATTCATAAGAATTCATAAAATTTTTTTTGCTTACTAACATAGTTGCAGCCACTAATTTTTTATCTTGTTTTACTCCAACATAATCTACATTCCAACCACCTTTTTTTCGTAATTTACCAATTTCAGGTGTTTGTAAAAATGTTTGTAATGTACTAGCATTTAAAAATTCACGAAATTCCTCTTCAGATATTTCACAAAATTGCACATTATCCCTTCTTTCTTCTAATCTTTTTTAACTTACCATACAGTGAAAAAGCAATATGATAAACATGATTCATAATTGGTTTAATAATAAGATCAAATTCTCCTATATATTCTTCTACATGACCACCAAAACCACGTTTTAAGTCATATAATCCGTATAACTCGTTTTTCTTATTTTTAAAATCCCCACTAATTCCATAAAAATTATATTTATGATATCCTTGTTCTACTCCATATTTAATCATATGAAAATAAGTAGAATAAGGACTTAAAAAGTCTTTATATTCTTCATAAGAGCCACCAAATAATGACAAAATTTCATTGCTGTGAAGCATAAAAATAATTCCTCCAAGTGTTAACATTTTTCCATGCTCTTGTAATAATTTTTCTCCTTCACTTAATTTTTTGCTAATACGTTTTATATTGGCCTGTTCTTGTTCTATTTTTTTTCTTGTTTTATCCGGATTTATTTTTTTACTAGGATCATTTAAAGCAGCTTCTTTTTCTTCTATTATTTTTTTAGAAGAATCAATTTCCTTCTTTAAACGATTTGTATAATCTTCCAAATTAATTTCAGCAATAATGATTTTGGCACCGTCTTTTAAATCTGTTAACATATTTTTATAATAACTAAGAGGTCTATCAATAAATCCTCTACGATCTGCAGTATGTTGCATAATACTTTTAAATTTATCAATTTCATCTATCTTTATTTCACGTGTTATAATTCCTGTCTTCTCATTTTTATGAATTAATTGTCGTGTTTTTGACTCCATATCTTTCATAATATCATCTATACTTTTTCCTTCTAAATTAAGGGCGAAAGCAAAACGTGGTTGTAAGTCTTCCATATTCATTGTATAACCATTATGATGATAACCTAGTTTTTTCAAATTAAAAATTGCTTTTTCATTATTAAAACCATTTTCAACAATATTGCCATCTAAATCTCTTTCTTGTAATTGTACATATGGATCAATTTTAACAAATATTGCATGATGTTTTTTTCCAAATTTCTTTATTTCAGAAGTAAATTTAGCTAATAGGTCATAATCCAAATAATCGATTAAAAAACCACGTGGTGAATATATAAATGAAAGCCCCAGTGGTAACTTTTTTTCAAGTAACATTGCTCCTGCAACCACATTTCCTTCATCTTTTAATCCAACTAAATGATATTGCCAACCATTTCTTTTTTTTAATTCTCCCCAACCAATTGTTTGATAAAAACTTCCATATGGATGATTTTTTTCAAAAGCTGTAAATTCTTCGTTTGTTAAGAGAACAAATTCCATTTTATCATCCTTTCTAAATTTCATTATTATTAGTATATCTTGTTTTATATTTGTAGTCAACAAAAGTAGAAGAAACAAAGTCGTCTTTAATTGACAATTGCTTGACTAGATGTTTGTCAGTTTTTCACATACTTGTAAAATTGTGTGCTATACTATTGATAGAATTTGGAAAGTAAGAGGTGTTATTATGGCTAATGTAGGGGCAATTTATGAATTACAAAATGCAGTCAATATTAATTTAACTGCAGAACATTTATTTCATGAATTAACTAAAAATAATCTATTACGTTCTTTTGAATACTCTCAACAAATTTATACATTGCTAAATGACAATAATTTATCAATTCCTTTTACTGAAATTTCTAAAATTTTTAATACAAGCCATGAAGATCATGTTGAGCATACAAACCAAGAACTATTTTCATGTTGTAAAGATATGGAAGCATATCTTAAGACATTACCTGATACTTTAAGCAGTCAAGTCGACAAACCGAATTTCGATCAAACAGCTAAAACAGTTGAAACTATTGAAAATGGTGTAAACGAAACAAAGCAAAATATAAACACACGTTTAAAAAGAGTATGTGAAAAAAAACAAGAACTATTTTGTGATGATGGGGTTTATACCATCATTGAAAATGCTAGAAAAAGAAAAGGAAGTGAACATATTAACTTCAAATCTATTGAAAAGAAACTAAATCTATGTTCACAAGATTATTTAAATAAAATTAGCGAAAATTATAATCAATTATTTGAAAGCTTTTCAAAAAACATAGATAATATTATCAAAAAAGTATCACTTATGAAAACAGATACCAACGAATTACAAATGAACCGTATGAATAAATTCGCAGAGAAAAAAATTCAAGAGTTAACTACCAATAAAGAAGAACAATCAACATTTCAAAATGATTCATATCAAGGTTCAAAACAATTTATCAATCAAGGGAATTTCAATATGTATTACCCTATGATACTCTCTCAAATCGAATCATATCATGCAACCTCTGCTAATTTACCAACACGTGCTATGGAAGTATTATCACGATTTGGTAAAGAACATCAAAATACATTATCACATAATGAAATTGTTAGCATTTCACATAATATTTTAAAAATGCTGAAGATTGATTCTCATTTAATTAAAGCAAAATCTCAAGATGATAAAGAAAAAACGGAAGAATTTATTGTTTGTAATCCCGAAGAAGTAAACCCAATTTTATTTGAACCTACTAAGTCAAAAATAGTAGATCAAAATGGAAAGCAAATTGAAAAGCCATATACTTTCTCTTTAAATCAAGATACAATTGAAAAAATGAAAGAAGGAGAAGGTATTGTAATTGGAAATGATACCGTTTTAGAAAATGGAAAACATACTTACCAAGAAACAATGAAATTGGGAGAAAAACAAAAAATATTACAAAAATCAAAAATAGAAACAAAACAACAATAAGGAGGCACTATGAAAATAGGAATTGGAAATGACCATCATGGTGTACAATTAAAACAAGAAATAATGAGTTATTTAAATCAACTAGGATACGATGTCATAAATTTTGGAACAAATAGTACAGAAAATGTTGACTATACAAAATATGCATTTCAAGTAGGAGAGGCTATTAAAAAACATCAAATCGATTATGGAATTTTGATATGTGGTTCTGGAATTGGAATGAGTATAGCTTGTAATAAAGTTCATACAGTTAGATGTGCCAAAGTAAATACAGTAGAAGAAGTAAAAATGACTAGAAGAGATAATAATGCAAATGTCATAGCATTTGGAGAAAACACTACAGTTGATTTAGCACTAAAAATGGTAGAAACATTTTTAAATACACCTTTTTTAGAAACCGACAGATACATAAGACGAGTAAAGGAAATTGACAATTATGACAATTAAAACCATTTTATATATTATTATTGTTCCATTGTCTATTTTTGCTCTCGATTCCATTAACTTAAATAACAAATTTAAAAAAAATCATGAATTTCAAATAAAATTACTATATTTAATGGTTAGTTTAGGATTATCTTATTTAGTAGTAAATTTCTTTTATGATTTTTTTATCAACTCAATGATTATAAATTAAACACTTTTTAGTGTTTTTTTTGACAAATTTTTTCTATCTTTATGGATATAATAATAATATGAAAAAAGTCATATTGATTACAATTATTTTAATCATACTTCCATTTGTCATTGTACAAATTTTCAATCAAGTAGAAGAAAAAGAAACTCATTTTGAAAAAAATCAAATCGTTAGAGTAAAAAGAGAGAAAAAAAATGTGATTGAAAAAATACCATTAGAAAATTATGTCATGGGCGTTTTATCCGGTGAAATGCCAACTACATTTCCAATGGAAGCATTAAAAGCACAAGCAGTAGCAGCAAGAACTTATGTATTACGAAAAATAGAATATGCAAAAAATCAAGAATATGACGTTGTTGATACTGTTACAAATCAAGTTTATTATAGTAATGGTGAATTAAAAGAACGTTGGAAAACAGAATATAATGAAAAAATAAATTTAATTCAAAAAGCAGTATTAGAAACAAAAGGAGAATATTTAACCTACCAAGGACAAATTGTTAATGCTTTCTTCTTTTCAACAAGTACTGGATATACTGAAAATTGTGAAGAAGTATTTCAAGAAAACTTGCCTTATTTAAGAAGTGTTAAATCAGATTGGGAAAAAGATATTTCGCCAGTTTTTGAAGATTCTAAAACATTTACAATCCAAGAATTTTATGAAAAACTAAACCTAGACTCTAATTCTAACTTTTCAATCCAAGTTACAAAAACAACATCGACTGGAAGAGTAAAAGAAATACAAATTAATGGTAAATTATTTTTAGCTTCTGATGTAACAAAAGCTTTAGGACTACGTTCTAGTTTTTTTGAAATTACAAAAAATGATAATCAAATTATTGTACATACAAAAGGATTCGGTCACGGTGTTGGCATGAGTCAATATGGTGCTTATGGTATGGCTAAAAATGGTTCTAATTATCAAGAAATATTAAAATATTATTATCAGGGCGTAGACATAAAAAAAATTGAATAATTTTTCAATTTTCGTTCACACTTTAAATAGAGGTGATAGTATGAGACAAAGAAGATTGAAAAAGTCTGTCATTCCATTTATTTATATGAGTGCAATTGTTCTAGTTTTAGGATGTGCTTACATGATAGAAAGCCTGATTAATCAAGAAAACTTTCAAGATGATGATCACTATGGTTATGTTTCTGAAACTATTTTTGAAAATTCAGAGCCAGTTGTAAACACAGACATTGTAATTACTAGACCATATACTGATCCTGAAATTACAGTTTTAAAAGATTATTATGATTACAAAGCTGATAGTACCAAACAGGAAAATTCATTAATTTTATATGAATCTACATATTTACAGAATAGTGGTATTAGTTATGGTGGAAAAGATAATTTTGATGTTACTTCTATATTAGATGGAACAGTTAATGACGTAAAAGAAGATAAATTACTTGGTAAAATAGTAGAAATAAAACATGATAATCATTTAACAAGTGTTTATCAAAGTTTAAGTGATGTTTCTGTAAAAAAAGGTGATACTGTAAAACAAGGACAACAAATCGGTAAAAGTGGAACATCAAATGTAGAAAAAGAACTAGGTAATCATTTACATTTTGAATTAATCGACAATGGACAAACTGTAAATCCTAATGACTATTTTGATAAAAAAATAGAAGAAAATTAAGAGCATTAGCTCTTTTTTTGTATAAATTATTTACTGATTTATATAATAAATTAAGGGGGAAATTATGAATCACAAAATTTATGAAAGAATTATGAATGAAGCTTATTATATGCTAAAAACAGGGTATACTGTTAGAGAGATAGCTAATCATTTTGGAGTATCAAAAAGTACTGTTCATAAAGACTTACATGAAAGACTACCTAAAATAGATTTCATTCTTTTTCAAGAAATTAAAAAAATTTTAAATTTTCATAATTGTATACGTCATATTCGTGGTGGAGAATCTACAAAAAAAAAGTTTCAGAAACTCTAATTTTCCTATTATTTCAAGAGAGTTTGTGATATAATAGATAATGTTAATCAAGGAGGGATGGTAATGTTTACTAAAGACATTGGAATAGATTTGGGTACAGCAAATGTTTTAATATACATTAAAGGTCAAGGAATCGTGTTAAATGAGCCTAGTGTCGTTGCCATCGATTCTGAAACAAAAAAACCACTTGCAGTTGGTACAGAAGCTCGTGAAATGCTAGGTAGAACACCTGGAAGAGTTCAAGCTATTCGACCAATGAAAGATGGTGTAATCGCTGATTTTAATTTAACAGAAATCATGTTAAATCATTATATTAGAAAAGTAAATGGAAAAAGCTTTTTATCAAGACCTCGTATTTTGATTTGTTGTCCATCTAATATTACTCAAGTAGAAAAAAATGCTATTAAAGAAGCAGCAGAAAGAACTGGTGCTAAAAAAGTATTCTTGGAAGAAGAACCTAAAGTTGCTGCAATTGGAGCTGGTATGGATATTTCTAAACCAAGTGGAAACATGGTAATTGATATTGGTGGTGGAACTACTGATATTGCTATTCTTTCACTTGGAGGAATTGTAACAAGTTGTTCTATTAAAGTTGCTGGAAATACATTTGATACTGATATTATTAAATATATCAAAGATAAATATAAATTATTAGTAGGGGATCGTACTGCTGAAGAAATTAAAATGACAATAGGATCTGTATATCCAGGCGATACTGTAGAAAAAATGGAAGTTCGTGGACGTGATCTAGTAACAGGACTTCCACATACAATTACACTTTCTTCTGATGAAGTAGAAGAAGCATTACGTGAAAGTGTATATCTATTAGTTCATCAAGCTAAAAATGTATTAGAACAAACACCACCAGAATTATCTGCTGATATTATTGATAAAGGTATTGTTATTACTGGTGGAGGAGCATTAATTAAGGGATTTGATCAACTATTATCACATGAATTAAAAGTTCCTGTATTTATTGCTGAAAGTCCTTTAACTTGTGTGGCTGAAGGTACTGGTATTTTATTAGATAATTTACATTTGATAGATAAATAAAAATCGCTTTTAAAGCGATTTTTTTAATTGATTAGTAACAAAAAAGAAGCTTATGCTTCTTTTGTTGTACGATTATATTTCTTGTTGAATTTTTCAATATTTCCTGCTCTTTTTCCTGATTGAGAATTTTTACCAGTATAAGCTGGATGACATTGACTACAAACTTCAACATGAATTTCACTACGATTACTTCTTACTTGAAAAGTATTTCCACATGCGCAAGTAACTGTAGCATCCATGTATTCTGGATGAATATTCTTTTTCATATTGTAATCTCTCCTTCCGCCATGACAAATTCATGTCATAGATATTAAATACCTATATAATATACCAAATTTCATTCTTTTTGGCAAGTCTTTTCTTTTAGTCTCTACTATTTCCAAACATAGATAGTAAATGTAAGAATAGATTAATAAAATCCAAATATAAATTTAATGCTCCATAAATAGCCAAATTATCTTCTGGTATTGTATCTAAAGTTGCAAATAATTTTGCTTTTTGAATATCATATGCAACAAAAATTACAAAGACAATAATACCAACAATTGATATTATCATGTCTATTGTTGCATTTCCAAGGAAAATATTAATCACACTTGCTATAATGATTCCTAAAAGTGCCATAAGTAATATTGTTGATAGTTTTGAAAGATCTACTTTAGTAAAATATCCAATTAGACCAAATATACCAAACATGAATGCTGCTGCTAGAAAAATGATAAGTATAGATGGTAATAAAAAGACTAGAAAGATATAAGACAAAGTAAGACCAGTAATAAAACTATATAATGCAAATGATAGTTTTGCAGTAAAAGAACTCATCTTTGTAATTCTTGCACTAAGGAATAAAACAATTCCAATTTCTAAAATAAACCAAATCCAATTTAAATTTAGTACATTTAGCATTAAAAATTCTTGTGTTGAAACATAATAAGCAGTTCCAAATGTAATAAATAATCCAATAAACATCCATAAAAATATTTTTGCAAACATACTTTTTTGATTCATCATATTCACCTCAATGTTATTATAGCATAACTTATTTGTTTAGCAAAATTTGATTCATTTTTGTTTCTATTCTTTTACTAATTTTTTTATATTCATTATTTGTAGGATAAATGTTTTCAAATGAAGTCTTACGAGTTTTAAAAATATCATCCACTTTAATGTATTCTATATCATAATAATTAGAAAGTTCTTCTAAACGATTATTTGCATATGTCAATACATCTTCTAATTTCGTATAGGTTTGGTTTGTAGGATTATAAAAGTTGGTAATAATGATATCTTCTTTACAATATTCTCGTAATAACTTAAATAATTTTTCCATATCTTCCATCATTTCATCTACATGATAATATAATTCATTATAATTTAATTGTTCTAAATTATGATTCACTCCTATTTTATAAAATAAGTCATTCATGCCTATAGATAATGTAATCAAATCTGCTTTAATTAATGCATTTTTTAATGTCTGCTTTCTTGATTTAATTTTTAATTCTCGATTTTGCTCTATGTCATTAATGACATCAGTAATACGAGCATTATCTTTAGCATATCCGATCAAATAAGTTTCTAATTTATTATTAGTTTTTAGTCTATCTTTCAGATAATCAGAATAACCGTATGTAATAATTCCTTCATTTGTAACTCCTAAAGCTTGATAATCACCTAATGCAACATAATACACTTTTTTATCTATATGAGATAAATATATTAAAAATACAATTAAAAGAGTAAAAGACAGTACAAATAAAGTTTTTAATTTCATAAAATTCCTCCAAAAAAAGAAAAGTAGATTTCTCTACTTTTACTATATTTCTTGAAGTTCTATTTTAGCACCAACTTGGCTTAATTTTTGAATAATATTTTCATAACCCCTTAAAACATATTCAACATTTTCAATTTCTGTTGTTCCATGAGCTTTTAAACCTGCTAAAAATAAACATGCTCCAGCTCTTAAATCAGTTGCTTTTACCGTATTACCATATAAACAAGGAACTCCTTTTATTTCAAGTGTATCATCTATTATTTTAATATTAGCACCCATTTTATTTAAATATTCAACATTTTGAAAACGATTTTCATAAATTGTTTCAGTAATTTTAGAAATACCATTAGAAAATGCTAATAATGTTGTAACTGGTTGCTGTAAATCAGTTGGAAATCCTGGATAAACAGCAGTTGTAACATGTGTAGGACTTATTTCATTTGCATGCCATATTGTAATGCTATTTTGATTTAATTCATATTGAACACCCATCTCTTTTAATTTTGATATTAATGATTCTACATGATTTGGAATCATATTATCTATTGTTAATGGATTTCCTACCAAAGCTCCTAATATCATATAAGTTCCTGCTTCTATTCTATCAGGAATTACTTCAATATACGATTTTCCTAATTTTTCTACTCCTTGAATACTAATTTCACTTGTTCCTGCTCCTTCGATTGCTGCACCCATATTATTTAAAAGTGTAGCAACATTCACAATTTCTGGTTCTTTTGCAGCATTGTGAATTTTTGTTTTTCCAATTGCTTTTACACTTGCTAACATCGCATTAATTGTAGCACCAACACTGGCGCAATCTAAATAAATATCATTACCAATTAGTTCTTGTGCTTCTATTCTATATTTATTTCCCTCTATTTGAATTTTAGCACCAAGGGCTTCAAAAGCTTTTAAATGTTGATCAATTGGTCTTTTTCCAATCGCACAACCTCCTGGAAAGTACATTTCTACTTTTTTATATTTTCCTAAAAGTGCACCCATAAAATAATAAGAAGCTCTTAATTTTTTTGAAATATTCTCAGGTATTTCTTTATTTTCAATATTTTTTGATTTTATTACCATTCTAGAGTCAATTCTTTCAATTGTAGCACCTAAATAAGTTAGTATTTCATCCAATGCATCAATATCTGTAATATTAGGTATATTATCAATTATGATTTCATCATCTGATAGCAATGATGCAGGAACAAGTGCAACTGCACTATTTTTAGCACCACTAATATGAATTGTACCTAATAAATATTCACCACCATGAATAATTAGTTTTTTCATTTTCCACACCTCTATATTTTATATACGATTGTTACTTTTTAACAAATGTATTTTTTCACTCACTTTTTCTTTTAAAGTTTTTTCACCTGCTTTAATAATTTTTCTTGGATCATATACTGTTTCATTTTCATTTAAATATGTTCTAACTGCTTTTGCCCATACAATTTGCAAATCAGTATTAATATTTAATTTACAAATTCCACAATTTACTCCTTTTTCAATTAATTCATCTGGAATTCCTGAACCACCATGAAGTACCAATGGTAAATTTGTTAATTCTTTTATTTTTAACATTCTATCAAAATCTAATTTTGGTTCACCCTTATAAATTCCATGAACACTTCCTAAAGCAGGTGCCAATGTATCAATTCCTGTTGAATTTGCCAATAATACTGCATCCTCTACTTTAGCATATGCAAGTTCTGATGCAATGCCATCTTCTTCTCCACCTACATGTCCTATTTCAGCTTCAACTGTTACATTTCTTTCATGTGCATATTGAACTACTTCTTTTGTCATCGCTATATTTTCTTCCAAACTAAATTTAGAAGCATCAATCATAACAGATGTAAATCCTGCATCAATTGCTTCTTTACATGCTAAGATACTACTTCCATGATCAAGATGTAAAGCAACTGGCACAGTAATGTTTAATTCTTTAATCATAGCTTTTACCATTTCAGTTACTGTGTGAAAACCAATCATATACTTTTTTGCACCTTCACTAACTCCTAATATGACCGGGCTTTTTTCTTTTTCACATTCTTCTAAAATAAATCTTGTCCATTCTAAATTATTAATATTGAAATGTGGAACAGCATATCCTTCTTTTTTTGCTGTTTCTAACATTACTTTTGTATTTTCTAACATATTATCACCCATATTATTATATCAATTTTTTAATTATAAAACAATTATAGTCCATATATAATTCCTAATATAATTAAAACAATTCCACCACTAATTGGAGCTAATAAACCAAAAATTGTATTT
Organism: uncultured Mycoplasmatota bacterium; assembly: GCA_945872435.1. Taxonomy (GTDB): domain Bacteria; phylum Bacillota_I; class Bacilli_A; order RF39; family UBA660; genus UMGS2016. The sequence continues at coordinate 14,877 of CAMBYP010000008.1, read as the reverse complement.
AATTTTTTTCCTAATTTTAGGCCAAGATAAGTAAAAAAACCACTACATAGTGCAAAAGTACTAGAGCAATAAATAATATGAGAAGAAATGGCAGATAAACCAATTCCTACCGAAAAACTATCTATTGATACAGCAAAACCAAAAACAAGTAATTCTAATAAATTCAAAACAGATACTTCTTTTTCTTCTTTTAAACTTTCAATAATCATTTGTATTCCAATCACACATAAAATAATAGACACAATAAAGTTAGGATTAATCGGTAAAATAGAAAAAATCACTTTTCCAAATAATTGTCCCAAAATTGGCATGAAAAAGTGATATATACTAACAATTAAGGATAATTTCCAAATAAATTTTTTTTCTAAGTTTAATGTTCCATATAATAATGATAATGAAAAAGCGTCCATAGATAAACTAATTGCGATGGTTATAACAATAAAAATATGCATAGAATCACCTAATTCATCCTATGCATTTTTATTATAAATATTTTTCAATCAGTTCTTGAATAAAAAATTTATATTCTGTTTCTTCCTTTACTTCTGTTTCTTCTGCTTCCATAATACATAATGGTGGAAATAATACACACCACCAATTATCGCCTTCACCTTTTCCTAAAGTTACTAGTAGTGATTCATATTCACCCTCTTCATAAGTTACACCTTTATATACTTTTTGAGGAAAATAATGAATTCCATAGTCTAATTGAAATGGTATAGAACTATTTTCTAATTTTAAAGTATTAGATATTTGTTGTTTTAAAGAAGGCAAATTTTCGTTTATTTTATTACGAGCTGATTCTATTCCTTTTGTATCTTTTAAAAGTTGATATAAATTTTTTTGAACTGTTTCACTGACTTTCATTTTTAATTTTTTATCTTCACTACTATTAGAATTAGCAAGTACGCGCAAACGAATTGCTTCTTCTGGTATTAGTAAATTGTTATTAGAAGTAAATGCTTGAAAACATAAAGTTAAAATAATTCCAATTATAGCATATTGTTTCATAAAAAATCGCTCCTTCTATTGTAATAGTGAGCGACTTTTATTTTTTTATTCATTATTTATGATAAGATTCATGATGAAGAATTTTATATGAACGATATATTTGTTCTAATAAAATAATTCTAAATAATTGATGGGGAAAAGTTAATTTACTAAATGATAGGGAGTAATTACTTTGTTTTTTTATAGAATCATCTAATCCATAAGAACCACCAATAATGAATGTAATTGTAGAATTTGTTTGATAAATAGAATCAATTTTTTGAGCTAATTCTTCACTACTAAGTTGATGTCCTTCAATCTCTAAAGTAATAATATAATCCCTTTCATTAATATATTTTTGAATATTAATTGCTTCACGTTTTTTATTTTCTTCTATTTGATTCGTTGTAATATCATTTAATTCAATAATTTCTAATTTTGTATATTTTGACAATCGTTTTTGAAACTCTAAGACTGCCTCTCTATAAAATTTTTCTTTTATTTTTCCTACACAAATTATTTTAATCATACTTCTACCAACTCCGTTTGTTCTTTTTGGTGAGAAATAATAACTGGAATTTGATAAGGAATTTTATTAATACATGTATCGTAAGCAATCTTTTCATCATTATTTTCTTCGCTTAAATGAATTAAAATAATTTTTGATGTATTCTCACCAATTAATTTAGATAAATAATAACTACTATCAGCATTGGATAAATGACCTTTATCTCCTAAAATACGTTGTTTTAAATGATATGGATAATTTCCATTCATTAACAAATTTACATCGTGATTACTTTCCATAATATACATATTTCTATTTTTTAAAAAAGGAAAATACTTTTGATTTATGTAACCTGTATCTGTGATATAAACAATGGATGAGTCATTTTCTTCAAATAAGTATCCATTAGAATCATCAACATCATGACTGGTTTTAAAAATTTTAATATGAAATGTATCTATTTCAAAATATTTATCAATAATCACATAAGAAAATTGTGGATATGTCTTTATTAATTCATCATACATAGTTTGGCTAACATATAATTCAGGATGATATTTTTTGATAAAGACACGTAGACCACCAATATGATCTACGTGCGTATGAGTTAAGAAAATTCCCTCAATTAATTTTGGATCTATATCTAATTCTTTTAACTTTTTTTCTACATATAAAGAAGTAGTACCTAAATCCACTAAAAATTTATGATTACTTGTTTCAAGATACGTACAATTTCCTTTACTCCCACTTGCTAAAACACTAACTTTCATTAATATAACAATAGAGCATTATATGCTTGACCACGTCGTGGTGCTCCATTCCTCCATGCTTCAAAGTGCAAATGACATCCTGTTGCTCGTCCTGTTTTTCCAACATATCCAATTAATTGACCTTTAGCAACTACTTGACCTACATGTACTATATATTTTGACATATGTGCATATAAAGTGTAATAACCATTATTATGATTAATTGCAACATAATTTCCATTTCCTAAATCAGGACGATATGCCGCTTCTGTTACAACACCATTATTAGCAGCCCAAATTGGTTTCCCACAACTTTCTGCAATATCTGCTCCAGTATGAAGTGAACGAGCACCACTAATTGGGTCAATACGATATCCCATTGGACTAATAATATAATGACTTGGTACTGGCCAGAACCATGCTCCATAACCTACTGATGGAATTACTTTATCACCCTTTATTACAATTTTCTTGATAGCCGGTTTCAATTCTTCACGAGACTGAATTTCTGTTGCAATAACATCCCCATTTACATAAGTTAATTCTTGTTTTACTCTGTCTAATCCATTTTCACCTTCTTGAATTACCTCATCTTCTCCTACTAATTTATTGGAATCATATCGTTCTTCCGTTGAATAATTATTAACAACATCTGAAGTTTGATTTACAACAGTTACAACCTGAATCTGTGGATCAGTCATACCAATCACAACTGTTTGACCTGGAAATAATAAACTTTTCTCACTAGTAAATTCTGGATTTGATATTAAAAATTCGTTTACACTAATTTGATTATTAAAAGCAACTTGATTAATAGTATCGCCAACTTGTACCGTATAATCACGTTTATTATTATTCTTTCCAAACAATAAATACTGTGATAATTCTGCTGAATCAGTATAAATTTTTTCTGTTACAGGAATATAACTATCACTCATTGTCATATTATTTTTAATATAAATATTATTAATATATGAACCAGTTGTAGTCACTTTTGTTTGAGTATCATTCATATATGCTTCATATCCTTCAGTTCCAACAAATGTTTTCACTGTATTTTCCAGAGCTTCTTTGGCTACTGATTTTTTATCTACGTATATTCTTGTTTTTTTATCACCATTTTGAATCGTTAAACGATATCCTTTAATCGTAAACGGTTTTTCTTTCGCAATTTTATCATAAATAGTTGATACACTTTCAGTTTTATTATCGTATGTGATTACTTTCTTAATTTCTAAACCATTAGGTGCATATATCTTACTTACATTTAATTTCTTTTTGTATGTTTCACCTTTTTTATCAATATAATCTTCTAATGCGTCTTTAGATTTTACTCTTCCTATAATTTTATTGTCTAAATATACCTCATATACAGTATTTGGCTCTACATCACCTTTTGACTGAAATCCAGATACAAAAATAGTACTAATTAAAATTATCATTAAAATTAAAATACCAAACTTTTTCATAAATCACATACCTTTCTATTCATAAATATTAATTTTCCTCACGATTAATAAAATTTAAAAATGTAGAAGTCTGTAATTTAAAAATCAAATCAACTGTTGCTGTTGGACCACTACGATTTTTTCTTATTAATAATTCACTACGGCTTGTATTTTCATCAATTGCATTTTCTTTATTATAATAATCATCACGATACAAAAATGCAACTAAATCAGCATCTTGTTCAATAGAACCAGATTCTCTTAAATCACTTAAAATTGGTCTTTTATCATCTCTACTTTCCACACTACGAGAAAGTTGTGCAAGAGCAATAACTGGAATATTAAGTTCCATTGCCATTGTTTTTAAGGAACGAGAAATTTCGGAAACTTCTTGTTGTCTTTGACCAGCATATTTACTGGAACCATTAATCAACTGTAAATAATCAATAATAACTGCTGATAATCCAGAGTCACTTGCTGATAATCTACGACACTTAGCACGTATATCGCTAATAGATAAACCTGGAGTATCATCTATAAAAATATTCTTGTTTGCTAAACGACTCATTGCTTCATTTACTCGTTTCCAATCTTGATGTTCTAATCTTCCAGTACGAAGTTTTCTACTATCAATTTGACCAGCACTTGCAATCATACGCATAGCTAATTGTTCAGCACCCATTTCCAAGTTAAAAATAGCAACTGCTTTATCCGTATTATCTGCCATATTCATTGCTAAATTAAGAGCAAACGCTGTTTTTCCCATTGCTGGACGAGCTGCTAAAATAATTAACTCATTTTCATGGAAACCAGATGTAATTTTATCTAAGTCATAAAAACCAGTTGCAATCCCTGTGATTTCTCCCTTATTTTTTGAAAGTTTTTCTAAATCTAGCTGTGTTTTATTTAATACATCAGATAAACTTCTAAACTCTGTACCTTTTCTAGTTTTTACAACATTTAAAATTTTCTTTTCTGCATTATCAAGTAATTCGCTAATATCTCCTGTTGCACCAAAACAATCATTTGCTATTTCAGTAGATTCTTCAATTAATCGTCTTAGTATTGCATTTTCTTCTACTATTTGTATATAATTATCAACATTTGCAGCACTTGGTACAATATTAGTAAGTTCACTTAAATATTCAACATCTCCAACTTGCTTTAACCATTTTCTTTTATCTAATTCCGCACTAACAGTAGTAAAATCAATTGGAATTTGTTTTTCTAATAAATCACTCATTACTTCAAATATCTTTTTATGATTATCAGAATAAAATAAGTCTTTTTCCAAATTTTCTACACATTTTTGAGCAGCATATTTTGATAAAAACATAGAACCTAATACGGATTGTTCTGCTTCTAAATTATGTGGAATGACTCTTTCCTTCATAAACTTCCCCCCTGAAATAATCTATTTTACATGTACTCTCATTTTTGCAAGTACTTTTCTATGTAATTCAATTTCCACAAAATGAATTCCTAAAGATTGAATTGGATGATCTAAATGAATTTGTTTTTTATCAATTTGATATCCTTCTTTACCTAAAGCTTCTTTCAATTGTTTCACAGAAATTTGACCAAACATTTTTCCTTCTTTACCAGTTTTAGCTTTAAATTCAAATGTTTTTTTCTCTAATTCTTTTTTTATATCTTCCATGTCATGTACTTTTAATGTTTCTTCAATTCCACGACGTGCTTCTTCATTTTTTAATTTAGTCATATTACCAGAATTTGCTAGTACTGCATAACCGTTTTTAATTAAAAAGTTATTGCCATATCCATCCTTGACTTCTTTAATATCACCTTTTTTTCCTTGTCCCTTTAAATCTCTAATAAATATAACTTTCATAATTTCACTCTCCATTCAAAATGTTTAATAAATTATTTTTTACATCAGCAATGGTTTGATTTTCAAAACGAGCTGCAGCATCAGTCGTATGACCACCACCACCTAATTTTCTCATGTATTGTTCTACATCTATTTTTCCAATTGATCTAGCACTAATATAAACTGTTTCTTTATCCAATCTACCAATTACAAAAGAAGCTTCTACATCATCAAATTTTAATAATTCTTCAGCAATAACTGCTAAATCTTTTCTTTCATAATGTTCTTCATCTAAAATACACATTGCCATATTTTTATTAACCATAAAACTTTTTTTAACAAAATGTTGTCTTTTTAAATAACTATTTCTATCTTCTTTTAATAATTCTTGCTTCAATATATGATTGGCCCCTATTTTAGTTAAAAATGCTGCGGCTTCATAAGTTTTATCAGTTGTTTTAACATTAAATTGATTTGTATCAATCTCTATTCCAGCTAACATAATAGTAGCTATCACTGGATTTACTGTTTTGTTTAAATACTTTAAATAATTTACCATAATTTCATTAATACTAGATAAATCAGGTGAAATATATTCAAATAAAGTAGGATATTGAATTTTATTGTTTTTTACATGATGATCAATTACCACAATATGATCAAAATCAGTAACTACATCTGGAAATTCTAACATTTCCTGTTTATAAACATCTAATATAACTAATAAACTATTTTTTTTCTTTTTTTCAATATAATTTTTTTCATCTAAAAATGAAATATTTATTTTAGAGTTTTCTAAACATTCTAAAGCGTGATTAATAGCAATATTATCTTTTAAATTTTCTAAAAAAACATATGCATTTTTATCAAAGCTTTTAACAATTTCATATAGTGCTAAGGAAGAACCAAAAGCATCCATGTCAATATCGTGATGTGCCATAATCATAACATTATCACTTTCACGAATTAAAGTTGTTAATTTTTTAAACATTGTTTCCATGGAATCACCTATATATCATTATACTATATTTTTTTCAATATGTCTTTACTACATAATAAAAACAGAATGAAAATTCATTCTGTTTTTGTTTTTCCTACTAATTCTTTTATTTTCTTAAAACGATGATATAATCCTGATTTTGTAATTTTATTACCTGTTTCTAAAGTAATAATTTCACTTAACTCTAATAATGAAACTTCAGGATACTTCAAACGATAATTTGCTACTTCTTGTACTTTTTCATCTAACAAATCAAACATATCATATTGTTTCAAATATTCTATTTCTTTTATCTGCTGACTAGCTGTTTCAATTGACTTATCAACATTTGCTTGTTCACAATTATTTAAACGATTTGTTCTATTTTTTTCTTCTCTATAAATACGAATATCTTCATAATACATGGTCGCTTTATCTGCACCTATAATTCTTAAAAAATCCCCGATTTTTTCAGATTCTTTCATATATATCATATATTTATTATCTCGCTTTAAGAATTTTGCATTCAATTTAAAATGATTCAATAAATTCATTATAAATTGTGAATAATCTAAATCACTGAATAGGAATTCTAAATGATATCTTGAAGTTTTAGGATCATTAATACTTCCACACGATAGAAAAATACCTCTTAAATATGCTCTTTTTAATTCAAAATCATCATATATGTATGTGTGAGGAATCATTAACATTTTTCCAGATTCTATAATAGACAAATCTTCTAATATTTCATTCTTTTTTGTTCTAACTTCTAAAATATATTGCAAATTTTTATTAAAATTATAACCTCTACGTACTGTAATTCTTGAAGTTACATCATATAACTTCTTAATTAATAAGAAAATATGTCTTGAAACATTTTCATTTTCTGTCATAATTTGAAATGAACTTTCTTGAATTAAGCTAAGATTTCTTACTAATGCAGACAATTCAGAAATTTCTTCTGTTGTCGTTGTATTTAACTGACTTACTTCTTCTTTAACTGTTGCAGTAAATGACATTAAAGTAAATTAGAGAAGATGTGAAATGCTAATTTCATTGTATTATGTCGTAATACTCCATCTTCTATAATGACAAAGTCATCTTCTATAATCTTTACGTTTAATTTTCTTAAAGAAGCAATATCAACTTTTACAGGATCTTTTTGCTCTAAATCAGCATATTTATCTCTTAATACTTTATCGATTTTTCCTTCATTTGCAATTACTTTATCAACTTTATGTTTTCCTAAATATTTATTCAATACTTCTACATGATCTGCCACGGTAAAATTATCCGTTTCTCCTGGTTGAGTCATCATATTACAAACATACATAACCTGTGCATCGCTTTTATCAATTGCTTGAATCACATCTTTGCATATTAAATTAGGAATAATACTAGTATATAAACTTCCCATTGAAAGTAAAATTAAATCAGCTTCTTTTATAGAGCGAATCACTTCAGAACTAACAACTGGTTCTTCTTTATAATATACCTTTTTAATCACACCATGTGTTTCCGTTATGTTATGTTCACCTTCAATGGTTCTACCATCTTCCATATCAGCCATTAAAACTACATTATCCTCAGTAAGGGGTAAAACTCTTCCTTTTAAATTTAATATTTTTGCTAAAGCTTCTATTCCTTCAGATAAATTACCGTTAATATTAGACATAGCTGTTAATAATAAATTACCAACAGTATGACCATCTAAATCACTTGTTGTATGAAAACGATAATTAAATAACTTTTCAACTAAAGGTTCTACTTCAGAAAGAGCGACTAATACACGTCTCATATCACCTACAGCAATGGTATTGAATTCTTGTCGTAACCTTCCTGTACTTTTACCATCATCACACACTGAAACAATTGCAGTAATATCTACTGGAAATTGTTTTAATCCTCGAAGTAGAGTAGACATACCTGTTCCTCCACCTAAAACAACAATTTTCTTTTTCATCCTATCACCACTATCATTATACTATATTTTTCTTATAATGTTAATTTCTCTTTTTAATTCTATCTTAAATCAACAAAAAAAAGAGAAATTATTCTCTTTTGTCAGCTGTTGTAGCCGCTATTGCACCATCTCCAACAGCAGTTGTTAATTGATAAACATCTTTTTTAATACAATCACCGCACGCATAAATTCCTTCAATATTTGTACACATATGTTCATCAGTAATAATAAATCCGTTTTCCATTTTAATATTTAGATCTTCTAAAAATTTAGTATTTGGTATAGAACCGACATATACAAATAATCCATTTAATGATAACGTTTGTTCCTGGTCATTTTGTTTTATTTTTACTCCTGTTAATTGATTGCCATCCCCAATTACATCTATAACGTGAGTTTGAAACAAAAAGGAAACATTATCACATTTTTTTAACTTATCATATAACAATTTACTACCTTTAAATTCTAAACTACGATTTAACATAATTACTTTTTTACAAATTTTTGCTAAATATAAAGCTTCTTCTAAAGCACTATTACCACTTCCTACTACAGCAACAGTTTGATTTTTAAAAAAAGCTCCATCACATAATGCACAATAACTAATTCCACGACCAATATATTTTTCTTCATTTTCTATTTCTAAATGGCGAGGATTTCTACCAGACGCAATAATTAATTGATTACATATATATTCATTTTTATTAGTTATAACAGATATTTCATTATTTTTTAACACAGAATGAACTTTTTCAAAACTAATAGGAATCTTTAAATTCTGAATTTGTTGATAAATATTCATTGCAAATGTAGGTCCATCTATTTTTAAAAAACCTGGATAATTTTCTATTTCCGCTGTACGATTGATTTGACCACCAGGAATTTCTTGTTCTAATAATAAAACATCATGACCTGATCTTTTTAAATAAATGGCAGCTGTCATACCACTAACTCCTGCACCAATTACTATAAATGGATATTTTTTATTTTTCATACATTTCCTCCCTATATTGCTTTGGATTCTTTCTTATATAAATAATTAAAGATAAACCAATTAAAATAAATACAAATGAAACAATTTGTGCTATTTTAAATTGACCTAGCATTAAACTATCAGTTCTTAATTGTTCTACAAATAATCTTTCTATACCATACCATATTAAATAAAAACTAGTAAGTGTTCCTAATTTTAATGATTTTAAATTTTTCAAACATAACATTATGATAAATCCTAATAAACACCATAATGATTCATATAAAAAAGTAGGTTGATGATAAACACCATTAATTTTCATACCATCAATAATAAATTGTGATAAATGAAGACTTTTAAGAAATGATAATGTCGTCACAGGTCCATAAGCTTCACCATTCATGAAATTTCCCCATCGGCCAATAGCCTGACCTAAAATCAGTGAAATGACAATGGTATCACAAAAAAAGAGGGGAGAGTAATTATTTTTTCTTGTAAAATATAGTAAATATAAACCACCAGCAATTATTCCACCATGTATTGCAAGACCACCTTCCCATACTTTAATGATATCTATAGGATAAGTTAAATAATAATCAAGATGAAACACCACAAAATACAGTCTTGCTCCAACAAATGAAATAGGGAGTAGTACAAAGAAAAAATCAATCATATTATCTTCTAAGATTCCATGTTTTTTGGTTTCTTTTAGAACCATATATCCACCAATCAACAATCCTAAAGCAATGAAAAAAGAATACCAATGAATTTGAATAGGGCCAAAACTTAATAAAATAGGATTCATTATTTTTTACCTCTAAAAAGTGGTGTTAAAACAATTGTATCCATTAACATATTCATAATTGAAATAATAATTGCAATTAAGAAAGCCATACCTATTCCATGTATTTGAAAATGTTCTTGTAATAAAAAACTAACAATATATAAAATAAATACATTCAAAAAGGGATAAAAAAGCCCCAATGTAAGACCTGTAATAGGTAATGTAAGCCAAAATAAAATTGGTTTAATTGTTTTATTTAAAATAAAGGTAATAATAGCTGCAACAAGAGCCCATAATCCAAATAAATTAGAATCAATTTGTAATGTTTTAGGGAAAAGAAGTGAAACAGCAATTAATATCAATGCATATCCCACCATTCCAATTAACCATTCAATTGTTTCATTTAAACGAAATCTATGATTTTTTTCATCTTCTATTATAATTTTCATGAAGTCACTTCCTTGTTTGCTATTATATCATAATTATATGCTAACTTCTATCTACACTTTTTTAATTCCATCTGACATTTTTAGACAGTTTTAAAGTATAGGTTTTGTTTTTTTGCTATTTTTTTCCTTTATTCACTTTGTAATTCGAATAAAATATCTCTTAATTCCATAGCTCTTTCAAAATCTAAATTTTTTGCAGCACGGTTCATTTCTGCTTCAATATCCATCATTAATTTATGTTTTTCTTTCTTACTCATTTTTTCAGGTTTTGCTTCTTCTAATTCTTTGTTATTTGAAATCACTTCATGAATTTCTTTTATGATTGTCTTTGGCACAATACCGTGTTCCTTATTATATTCCATTTGAATTTCACGGCGTCTTTTTGTTTCTTGAATTGCTATATTCATAGAATCACTAATCGTATCAGCATACATAATTACATGTCCTTCACTATTTCTTGCTGCTCTTCCGATCGTTTGAATTAAACTTCTATCACTTCTTAAAAATCCCTGTTTATCTGCATCTAAAATAGCAATTAAACTAACTTCAGGAATATCAATCCCTTCACGTAATAAGTTAATTCCTACCACTACATCATATTTTCCTAATCTTAAATCTCTTATAATTTTCATACGTTCCAGTGTTTTTATTTCACTATGCAAATATGCTACTTTTATATCAGCATTTTTTAAATATGTTGTTAATTCTTCTGCCATACGTATCGTCAATGTTGTAATCAAAGTTCTTTCATTTTTAGCAATACGTTTATGTATTTCATTTAATAAATCATCAATTTGATTTTTTGTCTCTTTTACTTCAATTGTAGGATCTAATAGACCAGTAGGGCGAATAATTTGTTCAATAATATGATCTTTAGCTAGATTTTTTTCATAATCACCAGGTGTTGCCGATACATAAATAGCTTGATGAATCTTTCCTTCAAATTCCTCAAAACGAAGGGGTCTATTATCTAAAGCACTAGGTAAACGAAAACCATAATTTACTAAAACTTCTTTACGAGCTCTGTCTCCATTATACATTCCTCTTACTTGTGGTAATGTAACATGTGACTCATCAACAACTAATAAAAAGTCATCACCAAAAAAGTCAATTAATGTCGTAGGCATTGCTCCTGGTTCTTTTAAAGCAAGAGGACGAGAATAATTCTCAACACCTCTACAAAAACCTGTTTCTAAAAGCATTTCCATATCATAATTTGTTCTTTCCATCAATCTTTGATATTCAATTAATTTATTTTCTTTCTTAAACTTTTGCAATTGTTCTTCTAATTCTTCTTTGATATTTTTTACTGCAATTTTTAATTTTTCTTCGCTCGTTACAAAATGACTAGCAGGAAAAATACTAATACTTTTTTTTAAGTTTAAAACAGCTCCAGTTACGGTATCAAATTCTGCAATTTTATCTACCTCATCACCAAAAAACTCAATACGAATTCCTTTTCCATGTTGACTAATTGGAACTAATTCTAACGTATCTCCACGTACTCGAAAAGCTCCACGTTTTAAATCCATTTGATTTCTTTCATATAACATTTCAATTAATTTTTCAATAACTGCATCACGATCAATTATTTCTCCTACTTCAATTGTTAACATTTTTTTTCGATATTCTTCGATGTCTCCGATTCCATAGATACACGAAACACTTGCAACAACAATCACATCTTTATACTTTAAGAGTGCCGATGTTGCCGAGTGACGAAGTTCATCAATTTCATCATTAATTGCTGCATCTTTTTCGATATAAGTGTCTGTTTTTGCAACATATGCTTCTGGTTGATAATAATCATAATAACTTACAAAATATTCAACATGGTTATTTGGAAATAACTCTTTTAATTCTCCATATAATTGTCCTGCTAACGTTTTATTATGGGCAAGTACCAAAGTTGGCTTATTTACTTCTTTTATTACGTTAGCAATTGTAAATGTTTTACCTGTACCTGTTGCTCCCAATAATACTTGATGCTTTGTTCCACGTTTTATATTTTCCGCTAATTTTTCTATTGCTCTTGGTTGGTCACCACTTGGCTTATATTTAGAAACTAAATCAAACATATCAACACTCCCTTTCCATGATTATTCTATCACATCCCTCATTTTTATTGAAGTAAAATGTTTTTTTTGATATGATATTTTTTACTTGGAGGAACGTCTATGAAGTTAACAAAAGAAGATTTTGAAAAACTAGATTATATTTCATCTGGAACATTTGGTTCGGTTTGGCATAATAAAGAAATTGCCTTTAAAAAATATCATAAAACAATAAAAGCACATGGTGTATCTGGATATGAAGTTATTAAAAATCCATGTTTAAAAGAAAACCAAATAAAATTTCATTTAATGAAACATTACAACAACAAATTAAAATATACTGATTTAATAATTGATAAACTATATATTGACAATCAATTTGCCGGAGTATGTTATCCATATTATGAAGGTGATATCTTAGAAAGCATTATTTTCAAACCAATTTTTGAAAAAGTAGAAATTTCTAAACAACTTATAAGAAACGCAAAAGAATTAACTAATCACAACATATATCCCTTAGATTATAAATTAAATAATATTATTTATACATTGCATGGAAAAATTCAAATTATAGATTTAGATGATAAACTAACAAAAATAAAATTAATAAAAAACTCCCACTCATTTAATCAAAGTTTAGTATCACTTTCAAAAACAATATTTCACTTTTTACAACCAAATACAATTCTTTATGATAGAGATGTTCTTCATTCTTTAACATATTTTCGTACTATTGAACAATTAGAACAAAAAAAAATAATCAAATATCATGATTTATATCAATATATAAATACTCTTTCTAATCACATTAATTTTATATTAGTTCCATACTATGAAATCAATCAACATTCTATAAATACCATTAAAAATTTAATAAAACAACAAGACATCAAAATCATACTAACAATACCTGAAAATACATTATCTTCCCACGAAATATTGAATATAATATCTTCTATATCTCATCATGGAATAGAAACATATGATGTCATAACTATTAATAATAGTATATTAAAACCTCATTTATTTCAATACAACGCAACATCATATTTAGAGTTGAATCATCAAAAAATTTTATATAAAAAGCAATAAAAAAACAGATATTTTAAATAATATCTGTTTTAAAATTTTTCCAAACAATTACCAGCTGTAGTTTGTCCAAAAATAAGTTGTAAAATAAAATCAATTAAATCTGGTAAAATAATTAAAATTGCTAGTAAAATAAGTTTTCTAAAAAATGTAACTCCAGCTTTTTTTACAGCTTCATCATTATTTACTACAACAGCCTTAATAAAATCTGTAACTCCTAAAATTACTACAGCAGCTATACAAATTCCACGAATCCAATGATAAATTTCTGCCAATAAATCCAATAATTCATCGCCAAATAATTTACATCCTTTGGCATCAGGATCAAGTTCTGTCATCACTGGTTTAGGGTATACTTCTCTAACATTTGAACCTTTTTTGTCTTTTAATTGATTTTCTGTATATGAAATAATCTCACGATAAGTTGCTACTTGATAGTGGGCATTATCAGAAAATTGAAAATTAATATTTGAATATGTATTAATGATCTGTTTAGGAAAATTATTTTCTACAATTGAATTAAAGTGTTCAATTGCACTATTTGAAATATAAGGGTGATTTTGAACAGGATTTACCGTCATATAATAGAAATCAACTTTTGGAAATTCATTTTGTATTTTTTTATATAAAGATATATATTTATAAACATTGGCTTCACCATTAGCTCCTAAGTCATTAACTCCAAAATTATAAACAACAGCAACAGAAGAATGACTATGTAAATAATTTCTTAATTCATTTGCAGCGGTTGTAGAAAACCATTCATAACCAGTACTACTTTGAGCAATAAAGTGATTACTTGGATTACTATTTACTATTTTCATACCAACAGTTCTAGAATCTCCTACAAAACATATTCCAGAATAATCCTCAGCTGATACAGGAAATATTAAGAAAAAAAACATAAAAAATGAAAATATCAAATATTTTTTCATGTTATCACCACATTTCTATTATATCACGTATAATGCTGAACATAAAGATTTCAATTTTCAAAATTTTATTTCTTTATGTTTTTTGTTATTATAACAAACATCGGTAAAGACGGATTATATCA
>CAMBYP010000007.1 GCA_945872435.1 uncultured Mycoplasmatota bacterium | reverse complement strand
TCATAATTTTATATTTTGAATCATAAAAATTTACTATCTCTCGACAAAATTTTTATCTTCAAGCCAAGTATCATTCTACAACAAAAAAAGAAAATTTGCAAATCCATTAAGATGCATAATTTTCTTTCTTTTTTTGTTCTTCTAATAAGATATGAATCGCATGTTCGCGATAAATCTGACTATCCTCTTCTCTTCCTTCTTTTTTTGCTTTACGATACAAATAAGTATATATCATTAATTGTTCATTTTTAGAAAATGAATCATAATTTTTTTGATTAGGAAGTGGTTTCACTCTGTAATATCAAGAGGTTCGTCAGTTGGTTGAATTTCAATATATGTATTTCCATCATTTACTTTTACTTCATTTCCGTCTAAATATGTATATTTGGTTTTAGCACTACGACTTGCTTTTTCCCATTTGATAGGTACTGCATAACCATTTGTAATATAATAACCATCTCCACTACCAACATCGTCAATATCTTGTCTTCCATAGTTATCAATTGTATGGTTACCCATTTTTTGAATGATAATATTTTTTGTATAATATTGCTCATTTGTAATTTTATCAACATGTGGCTGTGAATCCATACTGCGTAAATATACTCCTCGATTTGAATCATAAGTGTATCCAGTTGTATGATATGAGGAATAACGAATACGTATTTGATTTGCAACTGTAGCACCTTCCATTTCATTTAATTGGATTGGATCCACACTATAGTTTAAATTTTCAAAATCATGACTCGTAACACTATAATTTTTATCAGTTGCTTCTGCTTTTAAATTTTTAATACTTGTAAATACATTATGAGGTGCTTTTACACTTTTATCTCTCCAATATGCTCCTTGTGCATTGGTAATACCATTTAGATTATCTACTCCTAGTAATGAAATGTCATTTTTAGCAAATTCACTCCATCCATAATGACCATATACCGCATCGTTTTCTAATGCATAATCCAAGAAATAATGTCTTGAACTACGAACAGGGCCAATCAATTCTGTATCTTGATCTTTAAAAATAGCCATCAAACGTGTTAATCCACCCTCTACAATAATTTCATAAGTTAAATAAGCATCTTGTAATCCAGCATGAGCATTATAACCAACATTATTATCAATCATCACTGCATACGGTCTTTCATCACTATTTAAATCTAATATTTTTAAAGTCTTTTTTGGTTTTACTAGTTTTTCTGCCGCATCTTTTAATGGAGCATTTTCATGAAATACGAAAAAATAAATTCCCAAAGCAAACGCTAAAATAAATAATAAAATTAGCAAAATTGGAATTCTATTTTTCTTTTTACTACGTTTTACTCTTTTCATACTTGCATCTCCTATCGTTATTGTAACATAAAAGTTGGAAACAATAATTTCCAACTTTTTCTTTTTACTAGAACATTGTCAAGTTGATGTTAAGAATCATCGAAACAAGTTTAATAATTCTTCGCTTGTTAGTTTTGATAATACCATTTCATGACGTTCTTCACCTTCAATAATCATATCACTAAGCTCTTTTTTCTTTTCTTGTAATTCTATAATTTTTTCTTCAATTGTTCCGCTACTAATTAATTTTACAACTTCCACTTTTTTAGTTTGGCCAATACGATGTGTACGATCTGTTGCTTGATTTTCTACTTGTGGATTCCACCATGGATCTAAATGAATCACTTCATCTGCACTTGTTAAATTAAGGCCTGTTCCTCCAGCTTTTAAAGAAATCAAAAATACATTCGTATCATCTTGATTAAATTTTTTTACAAGTTCTATTCGCTCTCCAGCCTTGGTTCCACCATCTAAATAAAAGTATGTAATACGATTTTCTTCTAATAATGGCATTAAGTTTTTTAAAGCTGAAGTAAATTGAGAAAACAACAATACTTTATGATTGTTTTGAACCATTTCATCTAAAATTTGTAATAATGTATCATACTTACTACTTCCACCATGATAATTATCAAATACTAAACTAGGGTCAATACAAAGCTGTCTTAATCTTGTTAATAAAGATAAAATAAAGAAATGATTCTTTGAAATAGCATCTTCTTTTTCTAATTCTTTAATCTCTTTTTGAACTTTTTCTAATTCCATTAAATATAATTTTTTTTGTTCTTCATTTAATTCTACATATACTTTATTTTCTAGTTTTTCTGGTAAATCCTTTAATACATCTTGTTTTTTTCTTCTTAGGATAAAAGGACTAATTTGTTCTTTTAATTGTTGATATTTTTCATGTTCTAATTCTTGTGATCCGTATTCTTCTTTAAAAGTTTCTAATGTTCCTAAATAACCAGGCATGATAAAATCAACAATACTCCATAATTCATAAATTGAATTTTCAAGAGGAGTTCCTGTTAAAGCTAATTTAACACGAGCTGGAACTCTTTTTGTAGCAACTGCAGTATCTGATTTTGGATTTTTAATATTTTGGGCTTCATCTAAAATCATAGTATCAAATGAAATTTTTTCATATAACTCTAAATCTTGTCGTAATAATCCATAAGAAGTAATAATTACTTGAACTTGGTCTAACTGTTTTAATTTTTCAACGCGTTTTAATTTTGTATCATTTACTACAGTAATTACAATATCTTTTCCGAATTTTTTAAATTCATCTTCCCAATTATATAACAATGAAGTTGGTACAACCACTAACATTTTTGCATCTGGTTTTTGCTTTAAACGATGTTTCATATACGTAATTGATTGAATACTCTTACCAAGACCCATTTCGTCTGCTAAAATACCACCAAATTCACACTCAGAAATCATAGTTAACCATTTTACTCCAGTTTTTTGATAACTACGCAGTATTTCATTTTCTTCTAAAGAAAATTTCACTTCACAATTTTTATAAGCTTCAAACTTTTTGATTAAATCATGAATACTTTGATCAATTTTATAATATTCACTATTGGTAAAATCAGCCAATTTTAAACTTTGATACTTAGGAATCGTAATATTTTCCTGTTCTAATAACTCAGCATTCAATGATAATTTTTTTTGCAAACTCAATAATGAATTTAAACCATCATTATTTTCAAGTGATAAATAGTCTCCCGTTTTCATTTTATAATATTTCTTTTTTTGTTTTACACTCTTTAGTAACTGATTAACTTCATCTTTGTCAATTCCATCAATTGTAAATTGATAGTTCATAATACCATCAGTTCCAATAGAAAAAGTATTTTTAACAGCTGATTTTTTCAATATTTTTATTTTTTTTAAGTGATTTGATACATATGTATCATACTTTTCTACAATCTCTTTTAAACCATATTGCAAAAAATTACAAGCTTGCTCCGAACTTTGCATTTTAAAAATACCTTTTTGATAAGAAGGTACAAAACCATAAGATTTTAGCTCATTCATATATTCTTCTTCAGCTTCTATATTACGAATAACATAAGTATCACCAATATAATTTCTTGGGCTCAAAATATTAATTTCATCTTTTCCATACTGTAATTTGATAAAAGAGACAATATCAGTACCTTTTTTTTCAAAATAAAATTTACATTTTGGCAATTGATACAAAAAATTAGAAGCAAGTTTTTCTTTCATATCAGGATTTAGTTCAACTAATACAAGATATAACTCGTTTGCAAAGTTCTTATAATATTCTTTTGTCAAAGTAAACTCTGTTCTTTGATGTTCAATCATCATTTTTAAAAATTGGCCAGCTTTTCTTGAAATATGAAATAATTGCGATTGATATATGATATAAGTACCATCTGTTGTAATAAATTCTATATCAAGATCAGGAAATAGTAATTGAAATTCCTTTTCTTTATGAATCACATCTATTGTAATATTAGGTGTTTCATAAATTTTAGTATGATCTAAGAACTGTAATTTTGTCTCAATTGAAAACATTTTTTTATTTAATAATTTCAAAAATTCTAAAACCATCTCGTCTTTTAAAACAATATTTGGTGAGGTTTGGTAAAAAGAATAAACTCCCCCTCTTTCTTTCATTTCAATATATAATTTAATAAATTTTAATATTTTCTCATCTTGTTTAGAAAATTGATATTTATCTGTTTCAAATGAGAAATACTTTCCTAATGAAATTTCATAGTTTTCTTTTTGATAATTTAATAAAAATGGAATTAATACTTTTTTTAATGAATACATCTTATCTATTCCTATTTTTATATTTACTTCATAAGTAATAGGATGATTGTCTAGTTGTTTTAATTCAACTGCAAGATGGATATTTTCTTTTTTGGGTTTGGTTTTAAAAGTTCCGAATAATATTTCTTGAAAACAATCTTTTTCTTTTGGAAATTTTAAAGTATCAAAATGAGCGAATAAATATTTCATAGCAAGAGCAATATGCCCACAATTTTTTTTAGAACAACTACACTCTTTTTTTCTTATAAACATATCTCTAGAAATAACCATCTCAACTATTTTGTCTTCATATTGATAAATCACTTTTAAATCTGTATTTTCTAGTGGTTCTACTGATTTTTGTATTAATTTTGTTTCATCTAAAGAAAGTGATGCGATATAACTATCCATCCCAACTAAATTTGTAATTTCCTCTACTCGTACCACTCTCATATGAAACACCTCCATTCTTAAGTATACCATATAAATTTCCTTTTTAGGCGAAAATAACAAAAAAAGAATTTGATATTTCAAATTCTCTTTCATTATTTTTCATCTTTATAGTTTTCATAAAAAATAGCATCTGGCTTTTTTTTGAAAATTGCCGCTATTTTAACAGCCATTTCATAACTTAATCTTCTTTTTTGATTTTCAATTTGACAGTAAAAAGGTTTACTAATTCCTAATTTTTCTGCCATATCATTTGTTGTGTATTTTTTTTGTTTTCTTAATTCTTTTAATTTTAGATACATACTACTTCTCTCCCTTATATGAATATAATACCATGGCCACTTTGAAAAGTCTACTATTAGTGTACTGCAATTATAATTTAATTATGAGAAAATACATTGTAGTAATATTGGTAATTTTTACCATTGGAGGGTGTGTATGCTATCAAATGTAAACATGATCAATCAATATACTATTTTTAGTAATAATATTCGTTATTATCGTAGAAAAAAAGGACTAACTCAGGAAATGTTAGCAGAAAAAGCTGAACTATCCATCTCTTATATTAAACAAATTGAATCATGCAAAGAATATAAAAATGTTACTTTAACATCTATCTTAAAATTATCAAAAGCTTTAGATATTCCTGTAAATGAATTATTCTATGAAAAAAAGGAGAATTAAATTCTCCTTTTATAATGCAACATTATGATAAATATGATTTACATCCTCACATTCATCTAATAAATGAATTGCCTTTTCAAAAATTTCTTTATCTTCTCCTGAAAGCGTTACTTTTTCTTTTGGTAGCCAAGTAATTTCTTCTACTTCAAATTCAATTTTAGGATCTATTGTATGAATTGCTTCTTTCATTGCAAATAAATCTTGTGGACCACCATACACCATCATTAGTCCATTGTTTTCTTCCATATCTTCAATATCAACATCATTTTCAATAAAAGCATTCATAACTTGTTCTTCATCTAAACCTTTAAATCCAATAATTGATAAATTTTCATACATATAAATAACGCTACCAATTGCTCCCATTTTAATATGACACTTATTTACAACTGCACGTACTGCACTTACAGAACGATTTACATTATCAGTTAAACATTCAACAATCATTGTAGAACCACTTGGTCCAAATAATTCATATCTTACTGTTTGATATGACTCATCAGCACCACTATTTACTTTATCAATAGCTCTTTTAATAATATCACTTGGTACTTGTTCTTTATGAGCACGTTCTACTAAACGTTTTAATGAACTATTACTTTCTAATTCTACTCCACCTGCTTTTGCAGCTTGATAAATTTCACGTGCATACATTGAATATAATTTTGCTTTGGCAGCTCCTGTTTTTTGAATACTTGCTTTTCTTACTTCATAAGCTCTTCCCATGTTTTCACCTTTTTCCTTTAAACCTATTATATTTTACTTGATATTTTCAATTTTGACAACACTATTTTGTAACAGATTTTGAAAGTGCATCTTTTGCTGCTAAATTTTCTGCTTCTTTCTTTGAATGAGCAGTTCCTTCCCCATACACAATATCATCTATTTTTACAATCACTGTAAAAGTTTTGTTATGTGCTGGTCCTTCCTCATTTGTAACGACATATTGTAAAGAACGTTTATCTGTTTGCACTTGTTCTTGCAAAATAGATTTATAATCATCAAAAAAATCTAACGATTCATCTTCCATAATTGGAACAATATATTTTTCCATAAATTGAGAAACTTCTGGATAACCTTTATCTAGATATAAAGCACCTAAAAAACTTTCAAAAATATCAGCAACAATTGCTTTACGATACATTCCGCCGTTTTCTAATTCACCTTTACCTAGTCTTAAGTCTTGATTTAAACCTAATCTCATAGAATATTCAAATAATGCGTTTTCACATACTAAATGACTTCTTTTTTTAGTCATTTCTCCTTCTTCCATATCTTTTTTATGATATAAATAATTACTTACAAATAATTCTAATACCGCATCACCTAAATATTCTAATCTTTCATAACTTTCCGTTCCCATTTCATTGGCATATGATGTATGAGTAAATGCCGTTTCATATAATGAAATTTGATTTGTTACAATTTTTAAATGTTCTAAACTTTTCATGTTATCACCAAATCTATTGTATCACAAAACAATTTTTCCCCCAATACTTTTTACTTCTTTCATAGTGAGAATAATCAGTTTACATTATATGTAGATTTTAGTATAATGTTATTGTATGAAAAAATTAATATTACAATTGATTACTATTTATCAAAATATGCCGTTATCCAGTCATAGTCATTGTAAATTTATTCCTACATGCAGTGAATATACAAAAATTGCAATTACAAGATACGGTACTATAAAAGGAAGTTATTTAGGGGTAAAAAGAATACTAAGGTGTAATCCTTGGAACAAAGGTGGATATGACCCCGTACCACAAAAAGGAGTGAAAAAATGAAAAAAAAATTGTTACTTTGTACTACATTTTTACTAGGTGTATCCCTATTTACAGGATGTTTTAAAAGAGATAATTTAGAAGATATTAAAATTACTACAACTTCATACCCTATTCAATATATTACTGAACAATTATATGGTGATTACAGTACAATTGAGAGTATTTATCCCCTAGGAGTTGATATAAAAAATTACAAATTAACAGATAAACAAATAAAAGATTATAGTAAATCAAGCATTTATATTTTTAATGGTTTATCACAAGAAAAAGACTATGTTGTTCCAATGTTTCAATATAATAAAAATATTAAAATCATTGATACATCCTTAAGTATGGAATATACCAATGATATGGAAGAATTATGGTTAGATCCTTCAAATTTTTTAATGCTTGCTCAAAACATTAAAAATGGTTTGCAAGAATATATTAACGATCACTATTTAAAAAATGAAATTAATAAAAAATACGATGAATTAAAAGTAGAAATTTCTAATATCGATGCCAATATTAAATTAGCAGTAGAAAGTAGTTCTAATAAAACTATAGTTGTTTCAAGTGATTTATTTAAATTTTTAGAAAAGTATGGTTTAACGGTTATTTCTTTGGAAGAAAATAATAACTTAACTGATAAAACAATTTCCGATGTCAAACAATTAATCAAAAATGATCAAATTAGTTATATTTTCTTAAAACAAGGAGAAGAACCAAATCGCACTATCCAACGTTTAATTGATCAAACAAATGTTGAAACATTAAATTTTAATACTTTATCAAATATCACAGAAGAAGAAAATGAAAGTAATCAAAATTATACTACTTTAATGAATCAAAATATCGAGACATTGAAACAAGAATTATATGACGAATAATATTGACTTATTACCTAGTTTATGGTAAAGTTATTTTCAGAGTCTTAATTAAGGAGGAATATTATGGCAAGAAAAATTACAGTAAAAAAGCCATTATTTGGAAACGCTAGAAGTCATGCCTTGAATGCAACTAGAAAAAAACAAGGTGTTAATTTACAAAAAGTAACTGTTAACGGAAAATCAGTTCGTGTGAGTGCAAGAGAACTTAGAAGTTTAAAAAAAATGGCTAATAACTAAAAAAGAGAATCATTTATGATTCTCTTTTTTAATACTTTGTACCTATAAAAACGCTAATTCCAATCATTAGAACCCATAATGATAAAAAGAATGGAATACTCTTTTCAAAATGGAATCTAGCAATTGATCCAATACGATCTAAAATGGAATTTAAAAAACTCATTAATAAAACACTAAGTAACGCTGCTTCATAATAAGGAGTAAAATATCTAAATAAAATTGTAAGTATACCTAACCCCAAACCATATAATATCTTACCGATTGGTGTAACAGGTGTTGATATATTATCTGTAGCTAAAACAATTGCTACAAACATCACTCCTCCACTTAATATTTGATAAATTGGATACCAATATCCAAAATGTGATAAGTTCCCAATAAAAGAACTCATAATAAAAATGGTAAATAAATAAGTAAGTGTAATCTCCCATTTTATATTTTTCTTATATACCAAATATAAAAAAATGATACTTAATAAAATAATAGATGTTGCTCCCAAAGCTCCTGGTACATTTCCAATCGCAAAATTTTTAATTTTTCCATATGGCTGTACCAATTGTTGGTATCCCACTAAGTGATTATGATCAATCAACGATGGCATTGATATTGCTTCTAAGTTTTTTTGCTCATAAGCGTTATAATATATATTTGGTGTAGATGTTAAAATAGATGTCCCCATTATGACAATTAAAATACTAATAACAATCGGATTCATATATTTTTTTATCTTGTCAAAACATTCTAAAATAGCCATAATTACGCTACCGAAAATCAAGACATAAATTGGTACTTGAATTGGTAAAAGTAATACTAAAATCAAGCTAGAAACAATTAAATGAATGATTTCAAATAAATAAATTCTATCATGCTTTATTTTTTTTGTAGTAAAAAATGTAATCGTACTAATGATAAAAGTTATTCCTAAAAGAAAAAAAGGAAGTAACATTTCTTTTAATGACATATTGTGATTTAAAAAAGGATAAATACCATTTTTTGTCCATGCAAATAAAAATAAAATGCCCAGACTATATAACCATGTTAGTTCTATATGACTTACCTTTTGTTTACTTTTTAAAAAAGGACCATCTTTTAATACAAATGCTTTCATTTTCCTTCCTCCTCACATAATTTTTTAGCAAGTTTTATTTGATTTCTAATATTACGGTTAGAAGGACAAATAAAGGAACAAAGACCACATCCAATACATCTTTTTACTTCTAGTTGTTGTAGCAATTTTATATTTTTTTCTTGGTATGCTTCTGCAATCATCACTGGATTTAATTTTGCAGGACACATCTGAACACATTTACCACAACGAATACATGGATTAGCAATTTTATTTTTTTCATATGGTAATACTAAAACGCAGCTTACTTCTGGTGAAATAGCAAGTTCATCACTAGGTAAAGCATTTCCCATCATAGCTCCCCCAGCAATTAAAATCATATCATCCACATTTTGGTAACCACCTATTTTTTTTATTACATCTTTTGCTAAAGTACCAATTTTCAACTTTACATTACACTGTTTTTTTAAACCATTTCCCGTAAATGTAACAATTCTATCTACCAGTGGTTTTTTTTGTTTTAATGCTTCATATATTGCATAAATTGTTGATACATTATTCACGATAATTCCTTTTTCTAATGGAATAAATTTATAATTTACATGTTTTGTTTCTTTTACTAATTTTCTTTCCCATCTAATTGGGTATGAAGAAGAAAGTGCCTTCACTTCAATATTCAAATATGTACCAATAAAATTATTCAGTTTACGAATTAGTTCCGTTTCTTCTTTTGGAACAGCAATTATAGCATGCTCAATATGATTTATTTCCATAATCGCATCAATTGCTTCTAAAATTTCTTCGCATTTTTCAAATAATAAAGTTGTATCAGAAGTGTTATAGGGTTCACACTCGACTGCATTAATCACCAATGTATTTATTTTTTTATCAGTATTATATTTGATATAAGTTGGAAAAGCATCTCCCCCTAAACCTACAATTCCTGTATCTAAAATTGTTTCTAAAAACTCTTCTTTGGTATATTGACTCATTTTCTTTTGATCAATATTTTCTTCCAAATAACACTCTTTACCATCATTTTCTATTTTTATACATCTTACTAGCTGTCCCGTTACATATAATTTTTTTTCAATTCCCATCACATAACCTGATACAGTAGCATGAATTGGAATTTTTTTCGTACCTTTTCTTTTCCCAATGACTGTGCCAATTTTAACATAATCACCTTTTTTTACTAATACCGTAACATTTTCATCTTTACCACTTGCTAGAGGAATATAAACATATTTAGGTTTGCTAAAATCAATAAGCTGATTTTTTGACATTTTTTTCAAATTCATTACATCTTGTCGCATTGTTTTTCCTCCATCCATTAGTTTCATTATACAAAATTTTTCATCAAAATAAAAGAGTAAAATAAAATTTACCCTTTATTTTCATATAGTTTTTTCATCATTTCTATCGTTTCAATTAATGCCTTTTTATTATCATTCATAATATGGCTATAAACCAAATCAATACTATCTATAAATTGTGATAATGGTGTCGAACGAATATTTCCTAACTCCACTAATATTGTTCCTGGAAGTATCTTTTTTAACATATAATCTACTGTTGTTTCTTTATGGTCTTTTAAAATGCGATACCCAGTTGCTTCTTGATATTTTTTAGCAATTTGAAGATTATATTTTGTATTTTGAATACTATTTTCTTTATTCACTTTTTCATCTATCTCATCTAAATAATAAATTAAATTACCACATGCATGATAAATAAAAGAACCGAGTACTTTTTCCTTTTTTATCAAATCTTTATATAAGCGAATAATCGCTTTATTTTCAGGTTCAAATTGAAATTGATTAGAACGAAAAGGACAACCAATTGGACCTTTTGAAGTCATAGAAATTTGATTTAATCTTAACTCGTGATAAAATGGTATTTTTTGTCTCATCGCTTTAATATATCTAGGATTTGGTACATTAGCATTTAAATCAATCCCTACTCCATTACTAGACCAAGCAATCATAGCACCTTTAGGTAACTTCTCAGTTTCAATAATCTCTTTTACACTTTCTCTTAATTGTTTATGCTTTTTAGGAATACAATTACTATCTGCGTAACGAAACATCCACATTTGTAATTTATTATCTTTATCCTCTTTTTCAATCACATAATTATCTTCCAATCTAGAATTTGTATAATATTGTATACATAATAATTCTTCCCAAAATGGAGTAATTTTTCTTGGAATTACTGTTCTAATAGCACTCGTCAATATAATCGTCCCCTCTGGATTTAAAATAGGAATAAAATGTAATGTAAACTGTTTTGGATCTAAAAACATGTGTTGATCTAATTCTTTCATAAAATGAATTAAAAAACAATTTGTAATTAATTCTGATGCATGTGTTCC
The DNA here is from genome assembly GCA_945872435.1 of uncultured Mycoplasmatota bacterium. Classification (GTDB taxonomy): domain Bacteria; phylum Bacillota_I; class Bacilli_A; order RF39; family UBA660; genus UMGS2016. Next base: position 25,368 of record CAMBYP010000007.1, on the reverse strand, counting down.
TGCAGTTAAAATCACATGATAAGGACCAGTACCATAAGTGAAATGACGAATTGGATATTGAAATGTTGTCATACCAATCGCTTCCTGTTCTTTAAAATGTACAAGTTGGTTTAATTGTTCATTCATTTCATCAAAATCTAAAATTCGATGTCCTGAATAATCACCAAATAAACAACAACTTCCCTTTTTGGTATCTTTCCAATTTTCCATATCATCACCTTTATTCATTATAACATAATTTTATAAACATAAAAAGGAAGAGATCCATTTAGGCAACCCTTCCTTTTTTATTGAATCATGAAACTGACTCCTTTCTTTTCGTTTTTTACAGTCACTTCATAACCACAGAAAGCTAATGTCTCACGAACAATAGAAAGACCTAGTCCAAACTGTCCATTAATTCCTTTTTTATACGGTGAGAATATATTTTCTAATTCTTTCTCTTCTAATTTTGGACCATCATTATATAAAATAATCTTATTTCCTTTTATCGTAATTTTAATCTCTGTTTGTGCATATCTAACAAAGTTACTTAAAATATTATCGACAACAGCTTCCCACATATCATAAGTACCTTTTAAAATGGTTTCATTTTTTGGAGTATATACATTCCATTTTATATCAGGTCTTATATTCTTCATTTTTTCTACCGAGTTTTTAATTACTTGTTGCACATTGACTTTTTCAACAGTAAGATCTTTGCGTTCTTTAAAATAGTTTAATTTATTTAAATATAGTAAGGAGTGTACTTTTAATTCTAATTTACCAACCTGTTCTTCAATGACTTTTAAACCTTGTGGAACAGTTTGTATACCGTCTTTAATCGCTTCTATATATGATTTTATGACAGTGAGAGGAGTTTTAAAATCATGCGATATATTTTGGTACATTTGATTTTTATAGTTTTCTTGTTTTTTTAAGTTTTCACGCATTTTATCAATGGCAACTGATAAGGCTTTTAATTCATCATCTTCATCATAAGTATAGGTGTCATCATATTCATCATTTGACAAGTTGTCAACTTTTTGTTTTAAATGCTCAATCTTCTTTACTAATTTTCTAGACCATAGGAGTAATAAGCCAGAAATCATTAATAAAGTAATTAATAATATAGGAAATATAGTATATAGTATATCTTTTCTCATATCAGTGATATAAGAATCATCAGTCAATGAAATTTTTGTAACAAACTTATTATAAGAGGTATTGTAATAATAAGTTTGAGCACGATACTGAAATTTTCCATAATCACTGTTAATTTGACTTAAAATTTCTGTAGGATTTACATTGATTATTTTAGAGAAATTTTCAGAAGATATCACTTCTTTTTGGCTTGTGATATAAAGGTATGCGACATCACTACCAATTTCATTTTCTCCAATTTCATAATCTATTAATTCGAGTGGTTGTTTTAAATATTGGTATATATTATTTTCATAAATGGGCATCAATACTTTTGGGAGGAGTATACCAAGAGCAATGAAGATAATCCCACATATTAATATACCAATCGATATTAATTGACGATTTAAAGCATATTTTAACTTTTTCATAAGAATCTATATCCAAATCCATATAATGTATTAATATGAATATTTGGCATTTTTTTACGTAATCTTCTTACTAAATCATCTACCACACGATCACTACCAAAATAATCACTACCCCATACAGTTTCTAAAATATCTTCTCTACTAAATGATTTATTACGATTTTGTAAAAACATCATCAATAAATCAAATTCTAAAGTCGTTAAAGATAATTCTTTTTCACCATCAAATACAGTTCTCTTATCAATATCTATCACATAATTCTCATAAGTTACTTTATCAGTTGACTTTAAATAAACTCTTTTCATAATATTATTTACTCGTAACACTAGTTCCTTAGGGGAGTAAGGTTTTGTTACATAGTCATCACTTCCAAGCTCTAATCCTATGATTTTATCCAAATCTTGATCACGAGCTGACGTAAAGATAACTGGAACTGTACTATCCGTTTCTCTAATTTTCTTAATTAAATCATAACCACTAATAGAATCACCTAGCATAATATCTAGAATCCATAAATGAGCAACATTACCTACATAGTCAAGCGCGCTTTGTCCATCATAGAAGTTTAGTACTTCATAGCCTTCGCGTTCTAAATAGGTCTTCATAAGATTATTTAGGTCTCTTTCATCTTCTACAAAACAAATCTTATACATAATAACACCTCTACATTAGTATATCAAATCTTAATTTCTTTTTCTACATTATCACTACCCTTTCAATCATTTTAGGAGTATATTTTCTATCTATCTATTATTTATTTTGTAAGCTTTTGTATGTTTTTGGTTTTTCTTTTTTTCTATTAATCACCTCCCTTGATTACATTCTATAAAAACATTATGGTTAAATTTCTAGAACATTATGGGAAATTATGGTAATGAAAATAAATAAAAAAAAGAAGTAAACACTTCTTATTTATCAACACAAGTTCCTTCGCCTGGTTTAGATCCTTCTACATACACTTTATCTACTAAATTACAACTTGATTTAGTCATAGAATCTTGTAAATAACCACCTAGTACTTTTACAATTCCTACAACAATAACACTAATTACTGCTATAATTAAAAGATATTCTACTAAAGCTTGTCCTTTATTATTTAACTTATTCATGTGACCCTCCCAATACTATTCTCTATATTAATAGTTTACAGCGAAAAGATGGGTTTGTCAATTCACTTTTTGTATGTTATGATAAATTTGGTGATGATATGAAAATACTAAATAATAATCAACAATTAACTGTTCATGTTTGTTTGAATTTCAAAAATCGCTTTTTAGGAATGATGGGTCAAAAAAAAGAGCCAAATTATGGCTTATTTTTCCCTCATTGTCATAGTATCCATACTTGCTTTATGAAGTTTCCAATTGATATTTATATTGTTGATTATAACAATACAATTATATTTTGTAAAAAGAAAATAAAGCCATGGAAATTTGCTTTTTATAAAAAAGGATATGGAACCTATGAATTTCCAGCAGGCATGACCAACTTTCAAACAGGAGAAAGAATAAAACAGATTGCTTAATCTGTTTTTATTTTGGAAAAAACTTTAGCAATGTCATCATGAATCACCAAAGTAGCCTTTTTATCCAAAGAAGTTTTATCTTTATTAATCACTACCAAATTTTTACCATGAAAAAACTGTACTAAGCTATTTGCTGGATAAACAGCGAGTGATGTCCCACCAACAATAAATGTATCACATTTAGAAATAGCTTCAATAGCAGATTCAAAAACTCCGTTTGGCAGTGGTTCTTCATACAACACAACATCTGGCTTAATTACTCCCCCACATGAACAAATATGACTTTCATAAAGTTCTTCTAATGAATACTTCTTATGACACTTCATACAAGTATTCTTATGAACTGTACCATGTAATTCTAAAACGTGTTGACTTCCTGCCATTTGATGTAAACCATCAATATTTTGTGTTACAATCATTTTTAGTTTTCCAGATTCTTCTAACTCTTTTAACTTTTGATGACAGACATTTGGTTTTGCTTCTTTATGAATCATTTCTTGAAAATAAAATTGAAAAAAATCATCTGTATGATTCATAAAATAAGTATGTGATAACATAATCTCTGCACGATAAGGATACTTATGATAAAGTCCATTATCACTTCTAAAATCCGGAATACCACTAGCAGTTGATACACCTGCTCCTCCAAAAAAGACAATATTTTTACTTTCATTAATAATTTCTTGTAAATTTTTCATATTTTTTCCTTTCATATATCATAAAAAGAATAGATGTTTCTATTCTTCATATTCAAATTCAAAATCTAAAATTCTAACATAATCGCCATCTTTTGCACCACGATTTCTAAGTTCATCCTCAATACCTAATAATCTTAATTTTCTAGATAAGCGGATATATGCTTCTTCTGTAGAAAAATTCATCATGCGAACATATTTTTCAATTTCACTACCACGTACAACCCATACTTCATTGTCCTTAGAAATTGTAAAAGGTTCTTCTTTTTTATATTCATATACAACATGTTTTTCTTGTTTTACAGAATGTTTTAAAGGCTCTTTTTTAATATGATCTAACATATCTGCTAACACTTCTATAACCTCTCCTAAACCTTGATTTGTAGCAGCACTTACTTCATAAATTGGAAGTTTTACTTTTTCTTTAAATTTCTTTAAACGTTCTTTCGCACCTTCAATATCCATTTTATTGGCAATAATAATTTGTGGTTTTTGTAATAAATCTTCTTTAAAATTTTTCAACTCTTCATTGATTGTCATGTAATCTTCATAAGGGTCACGCATTTCATAACCACCCATATCAATTACATGAGCAATCACTCTTGTTCTTTCGATATGTTTTAAGAAGCGATCCCCTAATCCTTCTCCTAAAGATGCACCTTTAATTAAACCCGGTAAATCTGCAACAACAAAAGAACGATGGTTACTTGCTCTTACAACCCCTAAATTTGGTTTTAACGTTGTAAAATGATATTCAGCAATTTTTGGTTTTGCAGCACTAATCATGGAAATAATTGTAGACTTCCCAACACTAGGAAGACCAACTAATCCAACATCAGCAAGTAATTTTAATTCTACTTTTACTTTTTTTTCTTCTCCAGGTTCACCATTTTCAGAAATACTTGGTGCGGGATTAGAATGAGTAGCTAAAGCCATATTACCACGGCCACCTCGACCACCTTTTGCAATCACAGCTTGTTCCTTATTCTTAGTTAAGTCTGCAAGTAATTGTCCTGTTTCTAAATCTGTTACAACTGTTCCAACAGGAACTTTCACAATTACCGCATCACGACTCTTTCCATGCATTCCTTTTCCCATTCCATTTTCACCACGAGGGCCTTTAATTTGTTTTTGATATCGTAAATCTAATAATGTATTTAATCCTTCGTCTGCTTCGAAAATAATATCTGCACCATGGCCACCATTTCCACCAAATGGGCCACCCATTTCCACATATTTTTCACGGCGCATAGCCATACATCCATTTCCACCAGATCCAGCTAACACTTCAACAATCGCTTCATCTACAAACATCAAGATTCCTCCTTTAAACTATTCCCATTATACACGAAACCAACAAAAAAAAATAGTGTCACTACTATTTTTTATTTGAAAATACAGTACTAGCTACCAAAACTACAATAACTATCACTGCAACGATGATAATAATGTTCATGTTCTTTTGACCAGAAGTAGTTTTTTGTACGACGGCTAATGTATTTATCAAATGACTTAACTTCATCAAAATATCCCCGCAATCAGAATACACATTGGAAGTAAATTATAAAAGAATTTAATAAACATAACAAGAACAATATTATCATTATTTTTAACATAAATTGTTGCTAAAGTAGCTGAAACAACAAAATATGAAAGCATATCTGTTAAAAAATATGGACTATTTAAATCACCATATATTACATTCATTACTGCATATATAAAGCTACTAGATATTACAAATAAAACATTATTGGTAATCGCTTTACGAAGCGATTGTTTAAACAATAATTCTTCTGCAACCACACCAAACACCATTGTTTTAAATAATGTATAAGCAAATGATATTTGTGACAAATTATAAATAGATGTAGTATTATCGTCACTAATTGTATTAGATGGAACTAACAATTCTACAATCATACCAACAATCATATTTACTGCAAATAATAATACAACACCTAAAATCACTTTTCCAATAAATTTTCGTTTGCTTCCATCTAACTGATTTAAACTCTCTTTTAAATCACTTCGATATAACATCAACATACCTGCTAAAAATAAAACATCTCCAGTAAACATAGTAATAATACCATTGTCAATATGTAGCATATCGAATATCATATGGAAAACACTATTATATACTAAATAAATTAGAAAAATAATAAATACTTTACAAAGTTCCATAATATTTTTATTTTTCACTTTCCCACTCCTATTCTAAAAATATTGTAGCAAAAAAAAAATGATATTTCAATGTCGAAATATCAAATTATGTAAAGTATAAATTTTTCTTAAATAAGTCTTGAAGTTTACCTATATTTTGTTATATAATGAAATTCCCGACACTAAAATTAGTGCCGGAAACTAGTCAACATTAACTATTCTATATCATTACCAGTGCATATACGTTTGGTTAATGTCCCTATTAGAAAAATCTAGTTAGCCATCTCCACATAGACTTTCACCTCCACCCTTTTCTACTCTCTCTTCACACCTAAAGTATAGCACTTTTTAAAGAAAATTTCAATCATTTTCTTTCTTTTTCATGCACAAAAAGAAGTATACAACATACTTCTTTTTTATTTACTTATTTTTCAATCATTTTATCTAGTAGGATAAACGCTTGCTTGTTTTTTATCCTTACCACGACGTTCATATTTTACATATCCATCAATTACTGTATATAAAGTATCATCTTTTCCAATTTTTACATTAGTTCCTGGATATACTTTTGTACCACGTTGACGGTATAAAATAGAACCAGCTGTTACAAATTCACCATCACTTGCTTTTGCACCAAGTCTTCTACCAGCAGAATCACGTCCGTTTTTAGTAGAACTTTGTCCTTTTTTATGAGCAAATAATTGAATATTTAATTGTAATAATTCCAACATGAGGACACCTCCTATTTTCTATTTTTAATTTTAATATTGTTTGGGTAATCTGAAGCAAGTTCTTCTAATAATGCCACAAAGTTTTCTAATAATAAATCAATCATATTATCATGTTTTAATATTTTTATATGAATGAAAATGTTATCATTTTCTTCTTTTGTAATTTCTAAGGCATCTTTTTGATATCTTATAATTGCATTTACACTTGTAATTAAAATACTGCTTATACTAGCACAAACAATATCTTTACCACTTACTTCATAACCTGAATGACCATTCATTGTAATCTCATGAATTTCATTCTTATTTTTTCTTATAATTACTTCCGTCATATTATTTTACTTTAATAGATTTAATAACAACCTTTGTATATGGTTGACGGTGTCCTTGTTTTTTACGGTATTTATTCTTTTGTACATATTTGAATACAACAACTTTTTTATCTTTACCGTGTTTTACAACTTCACCTGTTACTTTAGCGTTTGTTAAGTATGGATGACCAAATGCTCCATCTACCATTAATACTTTGTCAAATTCTACAGTACTTCCAGCTTCTAAATCTAATTTTTCAACATAAAGTTCTGTTCCTTCTTCAACATAGTATTGTTTTCCACCAGTTTCAATAACAGCTTTCATATTTTCCCTCCTTACAATCTAAGACTCGCCTAAAAGGTACATAAAACATGTTTTAAACCTTGTTCGTGCGGTTGTAGTTACCAAGGGGTACTACACAATATAAAATTTTAGCAGAAAATAACTTATTTGTCAAACCATTTCTTTAAAATTGTAGTTTCAGTTAACCATTTATTTTGTAAATAAAAAATATGATTTTTATCCCTTTTCATCTTCTTTAATCCTCCTTTTTTTATTTTCTCATATTTTTTAAAATGATATTGATTTAAATATCGTTCTAATAAGAATTTAGAAAATACAAGTTTTATCTTTTTACTCTCTTCAAACACACTTTTTAATAAAAATAATAAACTAATCCATAATACTAAATTAAATGGCATATATAAAATTAAAACACTTACAAAAATAAAGGAAACCCATAATATATTTAAATAGCTTGTATAAAATGGTAGTATTTTTTGAAATACTAAAAGTAATAATTTAGATCCATCTAATGGATAAATAGGCATCAAATTAAAAAGTAAATAAAACATATGAAGTTTTTGAAAATATGGATACGGATACCACTGACTTAATATATAAAAACCTAGGATTTGAAAAATTGGTCCCATTATCACAATTATAAATTCCTCTTTCATAGGGCGATTTAAACTTTCTTCAAAAATAGTTAATCCACCAAATGGTAATATCATGATCTTTTTGATTTTCCAATGATAATATTGCGATGCCAGAATATGTCCCATTTCATGAATGAAAAAAATAGAAAATAATAATAGAAAAGGTTTAATATAACCTGTAATTAGCATAATCATCATACAGAAAATAAATACAGGGTGAAAATATATTTTTTTATTCATTGATATAATTTTTATAATCTAATACAGCACCATCTTTTTTAAATACTAAATATAATAGATTATTCTCTACCTCTCCTAAAGCACTGCCCTTTTCTACATAATCATATAATTTTACACTTAAATTTTTGATATTTCCATACCAACAATCAATTCCATTCGCTTGTTGAACAATGAGTGTATTTCCATATCCTTCCTTTTTACCAATAAACACTACAATTCCACTTTCTAAGGAAGGAACTAAAAATTGATTCTCTACAGTTAATTTCACTCCATCTTGATACTTTTGCTCTTTTTGATAAGTTAATTTTTCATGAAATACGGCTTTCGTTGGTTCTTTAATTAATTGATTAAAAAATGGAATTGGACTACCAAAATACTTTTGATATGTTTTATTAATGGTTGCAAAACTAAAATTTTGTTCAAAAACATATTGATAAAACTTACTCTTCCACTCCTTATTTTCTTTTAATGCCATGACACATACGATAGTAATTACTATACATAATAAAAAACGAATACTAAATAAGAAAAAATACCTTTTATGTTTTTTTTGAATCATCACTTTTTTATGTGTCTGATGATTTGTTTGATGATGTTTTTTCTTCATATTTTGTTTAACAGTTTCAATATCCATCTTATCACCTAATTAGATATATGAAAAAAAGATGGAAACATTCCATCTAATCAATTTTCGTAATATGATATTTTTGTGAAAGAAAATCAGTAATTGTATATAAAATAATCGCATATATCATATTTAATAATAAACTACTAGTAATTCCTAAAAATAATGCATACCATGAAAATGGTAAATAACCTATAATAACTAATACGAGAAATGTAATTACACGATAAAAAGTAATTGCTAATCCTGTAATAATTGCTACATTAAAATAATTATTTGATAAAGCATAATTTATTTTTTCAATAAAATAAGCAGTAAAAACAAATAAAATCAAATTAACAATTAATGTATCTGTATAAACAACATCATAGAAAAATCCAAGAACTGCTGCAATTTTAAAATAACTAGAGCGTTCTTTTTTTAAATAAGGATAAATAATAACTAGTGCGACAATACTAAATAATGGTAAAAAAAGTTGACTGTTTATGGATACAAAATTACTAACAATACTTTCTAAAAAGAAAGAAAATATTGTAATAATAATTGCTAATTGCATTATTGATCATTCCTTTTTAATATTGTCACAAAACTTAGATCATCATAGTCTACACTACTTGTTACTTCTACTGTTTTTGCTAAATCAAAATTGTCAGTCGTAACTCTTTTTACTTTTCCAACTACAATTCCGCTTGGAAATGAATCTCCCATTCCTGTCGTTGTAACAGTTGCATCTTTTGGAATTTCTGTATTATCACTAATTCCTTCAACAATAAAAGTTTGTTTTTTCTTATCATAGCCAGATAGCAATCCATAAACATATTTATCATTTACTTTAATCTTTACAGAAATTTTATTATTTACATCATCACTCGTAATTAATTTTACTGTACTATTAAAACTAGTTACTTTGGTAATTTTACCTATCAATCCTTCACTTACAATCACTGGCATATCTTTTTTAACACCATTATAACTGCCTTTGTCAATTGTAATTGTATTATACCAATAACCAATATTTCGATTTACAACTGTAGCATTTAAGTAACTACTTTCCGATAAAGTTCTATTTAATTCTAAAGTTTTTTTCAAACTTTCTACTTCTTTTTCTAATTCTTCTTTTTCACTTTGAATTAAATCTGTTTCCTTTACCTTTTTCTCTAATTCTTTATACTTTTCATATAAGTCTTGTTTTTCTTGATATTCTTTCATTTTATCTTTCACAACTTGTACTGGTTTATATAAAATTTTTGTCACAGTTAAAGTTGCATCTTTCATTGCTTTTTCAATTGGACTTAAATCTTCTTTATTCATGATAATTGCATTTGTGATTCCTAGTACTAAAGCAACTACAAATACAACAATAAAAATAATATATTTCTTATCAATTGTCTTTTTTTCGTACATAAAATCACCTTTATTCATTATAATATAAATCCTTTATTTTTGAAAGTCATATTCTGTGATTTTCAAAAAAACTATAATATTTTTCATCCCCAATGATAATATGATCAATAACATCAATTCCAAGCATTCTTCCTACCTTTACCAATTGTGATGTAAATAGAATATCTTCTTTACTGGGAAGTACTTCCCCACTTGGATGATTGTGAATACATATAATAGAACTAGCACTTACTTGATAAGCCTCTTTAAATATTTCTCTTGGATGAACTAAACTACGATTTAAAGTTCCAATAAATAATGTTTTTTCATGAATTAATTTTTTGGTAACGTCTAAATAAATACATAAAAAATTTTCTTGTTTTAATTTTCCCATCTTATCTTGATAATAAGACGCAATCTGATATGCATCTTCAAACTTTTGAAATAAAATTTGTTCTTTTTGATAAACTCTTTTACCAAATTCCATAGCCGCTAAAATGGTACAGGCTTTTGCTGTACCAATTCCTTTAATATTTGATAACTTTTGATAAGAACAATTTTGAAAAGCATGAATTCCTCCTAATTCTTTTAACATATAAGAAGATAACATTTTCGAATTCATATCTTTTGTACCTGTTTTTAATAATATAGCTAATAATTCTTCATTCGATAAATTTTTTATTCCATAATATAATAACCTTTCACGAGGTCTTTCATTTTTAGGCAATTCTTTTACTGTAATAGACAACTTTTAAACCTCCTTATAATTTTCTAATATTTTTTGGTTAATTTCATCTATATTTTTACTATCACTTACTTTTGATAGCATTTCATCTAAAACATTTAATGTTTCTATATATTTTTGATTTCTAATCATTCCTTCTTTCTTATAAGTATTGTACCCTAATGAATGAAAGTAATCCTGTAACTTTTTTAAATTTTCTTCTTTACTAGAAACTCCAATATAAACATGATATTGATTATCTTCTATTTGATATATATAATACGGTAATTGCAATACACTTTTTTCCATATTTTCTTTTGAAGAATAAACACCATATTGTAGATAATATACAGTTAAAGAATTGGTTGCTTGAAATACTGTTTTTGTTTCGCTTGTTGTATGATATTCATCACACATAGCTTTTCCTACCATAAAACCGATTATTATAGAAATGATTGCTGGAATCAAATAAGTCTTTTTCATAAATATCACCAAATATATTATTCCATAAAGGCTTATGATAATTTGTCATGTTTTGAAAAAAGACACAAAAAAAGTCTAACTCATCATTAGACTTTATTGCTGTTTGTAATTCACTGTGATTTCAATTTCTTTTGACATATTTGTTTCATTAAAATCTACTTCTGGATCCCATTGTACTGTGACTTGAAATGTTTTTGTTCCATCAACCAATAATTCATCTCCTACTTCGATTTCTGATACAGCTACTTTAATACTTTGTGGTTGTTTTTCATTTGTTTCCGTAACTCCCCCAATGCTAGAAACAACAGCATCTAAAGTTCCTTGATTTTCTACTGTTACCTGATAAACTGCTGAAGCTCCTGGTTTTGTAAGTTCTGTATTTAAAGTCAAAGTAGTACCATCTTTAATTTCCTTAGAAATTGTTGTAGCATTTGTCATTTTCATTTCTTGAACATCAGTAAATAAAATATTCCAATTAGAAGTAATGTTAGCAGTTCCTTGGATGTTTAACTGTTCTGTTAATACTGAATACCCAACACCGACTAACATAAACACAATAATTGCTAAAACACCTATTAAATAATATCTTTTTGTAACACGATCTGCATTTTTCAACATAATAATCTACCTCTCTTATATATTTAGTATATCAAATAATGATGAAAAGAAAAAGTGTCAATCATATGATTGACACTTCATTAACAATTTAATAATTCAACAATTTTTTCATTTAATAAATCTAAAGAAATTTCTTCTTTTTCTTTTCCTCTGCGTTTAATTTCAACAATTCCTTCTACTGCTCTTTTTCCAACTGTAATTTGTACAGGAACTCCAATTAATTCCATATCTTTAAATTTAACGCCTGGTCTTTCTTTACGATCATCATAAACAACATCAAACCCCATACTTTGAATTGTTTGATATAACTTATCAGCAACTGCCTTTTGTACTTCATCTTTTTCATTAATTAAAACAAGTGCAACTTCAAATGGAGCAATTTGAGCTGGCCATGCAATTCCCATATCATCAGCATTTTGTTCTGCTACAGAAGTCATAATACGTGCTAATCCAATTCCATAACATCCCATTACAACTGGTCTTAATTTATTTTCTTTATCTAAATAATTCAATCCTAAACTTTCTGAATATTTAGTTCCTAACTTAAAAGTATTTCCACATTCAATACCCTTTTTAAAAGTTAATTTTGCCCCACACTTTGGACATAAATCACCCTCTTGTACATTAATAATATCACCTATTTTTTTCACTTTAAAATCCTTTAAATTTACATTTTTATAGTGATAATCTGTTTTATTAGCTCCAACAATGAAATTTTTCATCATTTGTACATGGTGATCCATAATAATTGGTATAGAAAGATCAATTGGGCCAGCAAATCCTACTTTTGCCTTTGTAATTCTTTCCACTTCTTCTATATCCGCAAGAACAGCTTCTTTTCCATTCAATAATTGTCTTAATTTGTCTTCGTTTAAATCTCTATCACCTGGAATTAAACATGCATAAAATTTATCATCAACTTTATAAATCAATGTTTTTACAAAGCGATTTTTGTCTTCCATTAGAAATTCTGAAATTTCCTCAATCGTTCCAGCATTTGGTGTATGTACTAATTCTAATTCTTTTTCTTCTTCATAACTTTCAGTTTCATCTACAATACAAGCACTGACTTCTAAATTAGAAGCATAATCACAATTTGGACACAATACTAAAGTATCTTCTCCAATCTCAACAACTGCTTGAAATTCTTCTGATAAACTTCCTCCCATAGCACCTGTTCCAGCTCGAACAATTTTATAGTTCAAACCAATTCGATCAAAAATATTTTGATATGCTTGAAACATTTTTTGATAAGATACTTCGCAACCTTCTTCATCTACATCAAAACTATAAGCATCTTTCATAGCAAATTCACGAGTACGAATTAATCCAAAACGTGGACGTGGTTCATCACGATACTTATTAGCAATTTGATAAATATTAAATGGCATATCTTTATAAGAATGTATCATTTCTTTTGCAGCATACACAAATAATTCCTCATGCGTTGGGCCTAATACATATCCCCTATTATAACGATCTTTTAATGAAAACATATCATGACCAAACACATCTTTTCGACCACTTTGAATATAATAATCCTCTGGAATTAAAGATGGCATTAACACTTCTTGTGCTCCAGCTTTATTCATTTCTTCACGAATGATTGTTTCAATTTTTTTCAAAACTTTCAGTCCTAATGGCATAAATAAATAAATTCCAGTCCCTACTTTTTTAATCATACCACTACGAACTAAATAATTACCACTTCTTGTTTCTTCATCTTTTGCATCTTCTCTTAATGTATAAAAAAACTGATTACTTAATTTCATATATAACGCTCCCTTGTCTATATCATTATACTATATTTATTTTCATTCTATCAATAATATTATAAGAAAAGATATCAGTTTTGATATCTTTTTCTTTAAATATATATAGCATTTATAAACTTAATGTAAAAAATAATAATAAATCATGTAACAATTGGTCTTTTTGTTCACTTTGTAATAAATCATGAGTTCCTTCTAAATAATTACGAAAATCAATATTACGATAACCAATTTCATTTAATAAACTTTTTGTTTCTTTTGCATATTCTTTTATTTTATCTTTTTTACCACTTGCAATAAAAATTGGTAATTGACTTCTCTTTAAATAATAATTTCCCTGATGTTTTATCATATAGCCAACATCACATAAATGATATAATCCTTTATTTGTATATAAAAATGGTAATTGGGAAACATGTTCTTTGCGCACTTTTTTATAAAATAGTCGATTAAAAAAATTACTTTTAAAATATGTTGGTGTAACAATAGAAATATACTCCAATAATAATCTTTGTCTTTTTAATTCAGAAAATAACGAAATTGGACTAATCATTGCTAAAGCACGAATACTATCATCATATTGTTTTAAAAAGTTAATTGCCATCAAGCTTGCATAATCAGTTGTAACAATAAAGCATGGAATACCAGAATATTTTTTTTGAATTGCATCAATCACACTATGAATATCTTCTATAAGTCCAGTTTCACCATTTGCTCCAAAATAACCAATTTCTGCATCAAATCGAACACTTTTTCCAGTACCACGATGATCATAACTCGCACAAATAAATTGTTCATTAGTAAAATATTCATAACTTGCCTGAAATTGCTCTTTCGTTTGATAAATACCGGGAATGAATAAAATAATTCCTCGTGGGTTTCCAGTTGGAGTAGCAATTGTTACAGAAAGTTGAAAAGCATTATCATGTGAAAAAGCAGTTGTCGTATCTATATTCATAAATTCCCTCCTCTATTTTAAATTTTCAAAACCACTTCGTTTAAATAATTTTTCTAAATCATAATTTGTAAAAAATACAGTTGTTGGTCTACCATGTGGACAATTAAATGGATTATCACATTTTCTAAGATCAAAAATCAACTGTTCTATTTCTTTCATATCAACATATTGATTTGCTTTGATTGCATGTTTACAACTCATCATCGTAGCAATTTTTTCGTTAAACTTTTCAATTGAAAAATGTTTTCCTTCTTGTATGATAATTTCTATCATTTTACGAATACTATCTTCTACATAATCTTTTGGTAACCATGTTGGATGTTCTTTTACAAGTAAAGATTGATAGCCAAATTCTTCTACTACAAATTTCATATTTCTTAAAACATCTAATTTTCCTTTGATTAAAATAAATTCTGAGGTTGAAAGTTCAATCGTAATCGGAAATAACAATGGCGTAGATATTTGATTAGGGTTACCTAACTTTTTCATATAATACTCATAATTAACTCTTTCCTTAGCAGCATGTTGATCAATTAAAAACATTCCTTCCTCATTTTGACAAATAATATATGTCCCATGAACAATTCCAACCGGATACATTTCAGGCATTCTTTTTTCCATCTCTAGTTCTTGATTATTTTCATTTTGAGATTCAAACAAAGTTTCATCTTCGTTTACAAAATCAGAATTCACTATAATCTCTTCTTCTTCCCATTCTGGAAAAGTAACTTTTTGTTCAGGCATTTCCTTTTCTAATACAAGAGTTTGTTCTACATATTTTGGTTTCGTTATCACTTCTTCTGATACAGTAGGCTCTGCTTTTACTACTAAATTTTTATGATGTAATTTATTTTGAATCTCATTTGCTATCAATTCTTTTAATTCTTCTAATTTACTAAATTTGATGTCCATTTTCGTAGGATGAATATTTACATCAACCAAACTAGGGTCTACTTCAATTTCTAATACCACAATTGGATATCTCGTATCTGGTTTAAATGAATGATAAGAGTCATTGATGATACGATTTAATTCTTGATTACGTACAACTCTTCCATTTACAATTGTTACCATATGATTTCTTGATGAACGATGCACTTCTGGCATAGAAATATAACCTGTCACTTTATAATCTTCATCACTTGTATTCACTTCTATCATTTTACGAGCTACATTTAACCCATATACCGCTTTAATTGTCTTTAATAAATGATTCGTTCCATCCGTATTTAATATCTCATTATCGTTATTATAAAGACGAAATTGAATATCAGGATGAGAAAGAGCAATTTTATTCATATAATCAGTAATGCTTCCCAATTCTGCATATAAACTTTTTAAATGTTTTAAACGTGCTGGAGTATTATAAAATAAATTTTGAACCTGAAAAATAGTTCCTTTTCTAGCATCTCCGTTTTCAACAGAAAGAAGTTTTCCTCCACTAATTTTTACAATAGTACCAACATCTCCTGTAGAAGTAATCAATGTAACCTCACTAACAGACGCAATAGAAGGTAATGCTTCACCACGAAATCCTAAAGTATCAATGCGATATAAATCATCTTCTGAAATTAACTTACTAGTTGCATGTCTTGAAAAAGCCTGTACAGCATCTTCTCTATCCATACCACTTCCATTATCTGTTACTTTAATTTCTTTTGTTCCTGCTTCTTTTAATTCAACTTTAATCAGTGTAGCACCTGCATCAATACTATTTTCTACTAATTCTTTTACAACAGAACTACAACGCTCAACAACTTCTCCAGCTGCGATTTTATTTGCTAAAATCTCATCCATTACATGTATTTTTGACATATCAATCACCTACTTTATTTTAACATACAAAACTATCACATTGTTATTTTTTGCTAATCATTTTTAATTTTTGTTGTTTCTTTTCAACTTGTTGATATTGCTGGTTTAAATAGTCTATTGACCATTCAAAACTATTTAATAATTGCCTTATGGTTTCTTTTGAAACATGAATTTCTCCATCATAATATTTTACATGAATTCCTAAATTTTGTAATAAATGATTAAAATGAGCAACCCCTAAATTTCGTTCAAATTTTTCTAATTTTATAGAAATACTTTCGGGATTCAATTGATATTCATAAAATAAATGACTTGCTAATAAAAGACATAATAAATATTTAAATCGATCAAAAAAATCAAATGTATCAATATATTCTTGCTTTTGAAGCAAGTATTCTACTGTTTCCGTAATTTCTAAATATCTATCACACATATGTCCCAACACAGAATACGTTATCGTATCATACTTTAACAAGGCATCTAATACAATAAATTCTGAAAAAATTGGACTTAATTCGCTTAGAAATTCTTTAGAAATTAAATCTTTATACCCACCATGCATAAAATGGCTTACTTCGTGAATCATGGCAAATACATCATATATTTCATTTGTTAAACAAATATAAATATAATTATTTCTTTCATCCATATCAGAATAACTACAGTTTCCAACACCATGATCATATTGTTCACATAAATAAATAGATTCACTATCATAAAACTTGATTTGGTCACTTTGTTTCATTTCTTTAAAACAGCGATAATATTTAAGAGGAAAATATGCTTTTAAAATATCTTCTACAATCATAACTGTCTGATCTAAATGGAGAGTGATTTTATCACTATAAATATTATTTTCATTTACAGTCAATGAATTACATCGTTTTGATAATTCCATAAATAATTGTTTCATATCATTCTGGATATTTTTATGTATACTATAAAAATAATTATAATATTTTTTCTCACGTTTTTTAACATCTTTGTTATAAATAAAATTTGTTCTCATTTTCATCACTTCATCTACTATTATAAAACAAAAATAGAATATTTTAAATATTCTATGATATAAATAGATTACACACTTTAATGTTTGTATTGTAAAAAAGAGATGAAAAAAGTTACAATGTTGCAATAGAGTCCAACATTACTTTTTTTCATCCATTTCTTGTAAAAAATAATATAAATTTTGTGCAACTTGATGTGGTAGTACTTCTTCTAATTCAGAAATACTTAATGTTTTTAATTTTGTAGTACTATGATATTTTTTTAATAATTGTTTTTTTCTTTTTTCGCCAATTCCTTCTACATGGTCTAAAATACTTTCTAAAGCTCCTTTACTACGTAATTGTTTATGATAATGAATCGTAAAATTATGAACCTCATCTTGCATTCTTTCTAGATAATAAAATAAATTACTACGCTTATCAATTTCAATTTCTTGTAATGGAAAAAAAGCAAGAAGTTTACTTGTTGCATGATGATTATCTTTTTTTAGTCCCACTACTGGTATTTCCATAGAAAGACTTTGTAACACTTCTCTAGCAACGTGAATTTGTCCCACTCCACCATCTACAATAATTAAATCAGGTCTTTCCAAATTATCTTTTAAAACTCTAAAATAACGGCGATAAATTGCTTCTCTCATAGTACCATAATCATCATTTTTATCCATTGTAATTTTAAACTTACGATAATCATTTTTACTAGGTTTTCCATCTTTAAATACAACCATTCCAGATACATTATAACTACCAAACAAATTAGAGTTATCAAACAACTCAATACGATGTAGTTTTTTCAAATGTAATATTTCTCTTAAAGATTCATTTGCTCCAATGGTTCTATCTTCATCTTTTTTAATCAATTCAAATTTTTCATGTAAAGCATTTTCTGCATTTTTACATGCCATATCAACTAGTTTCTTTTTTGTACCACGGATTGGAATATGAATTGGAATATTTAAATAACTTGCAAGCTCATCCATTCCACTTATATTTGGAACCATAATTTCTTTAGGTGGTAAAATATCTTTTTCGTAAAAAGTAGCAATATAACGAGTCACTTCATTTTCTACTTCATCAATAAGTGGAAAGATTGCAGAATGTCTTTCTAAAATTTTCCCACCACGAATAAAGAAAACTTGCATAGACAAATATCCCTTATCAACATAATATCCAAAAACATCTCTGGAAGTAATATCATTAATTTCTACTTTTTGTTTTTGAATCGTAATTGTTACATAATCATATAATTCCTTATATTCTTTTGCTTTTTCAAAATTTAAAGATGTACTTGCCTCATACATTTTAGCTTCTAATACTTTTAATAAAGAAGAAGCATCTCCTCTTAAAAATTTTAAAATATCTTCTTCTAATTGTTTTAATTTTTCTTTTGGAACTTGATTCGTACAATATCCTAGACATTGTCCAATATGATAATAAAGACAAGGCTTTTTTTCATAAGTACGACATTTTCTAAGTGGATATATACGATTCAATAAATTAACAGTATTTCTAGCAGCTGTAACATTAGGATATGGTCCAAAAATACGTGTCTGATTTTTCTTTTTGCGATTCACATTACGAACAATGGTAAGTCTTGGTACTGCTTCATTTGTAAGTTCAATATAAGGATATCTTTTATCATCTCTAAGAAGAATATTATATTTGGGATTATACTTTTTAATTAAGTTTAATTCTAAAACTAAAGATTCTTTTTCACTACCAACAATGATATATTCAAAATCTCTAATTTCACTTACTAAACGAGCTGTCTTTCCTGTATGCGTACCACGAAAATAGGAACTTAAACGATTTTTTAATTTTTTAGCTTTACCTACATAAATAATATTGCCATCTTCATTTTTCATCAAATAACATCCAGGTTTATTTGGCACTAAACTTAATTTTTCTTTTAACATATATAATCACCCTACTATTTTATTCTTTTTATTTTTTCGTTTTCTGCATACCAACCAGTCAATTTACTTGCTATATAATACATAGAAACTAATACAATTGAAGACATTGTAATTTGATTCTGACTAAGTCCTGTAAGTAATCCGCTAGACATTAACCATTTATAAATATAAGAAATTTTCTCATATTTTAAAACTTCATCTTGTTCTTTTTTATTAATAGAAAGAATGATATTAAAAAGTATACATGTAGAAACATCTCCTAAAATGTTTAAATATTGTTGATTTTTATAGTGAATGACTGATAATGCTCCCCATATGATGAATAATAATGTTCTTGTTTCTAACAACAATCTTTTATTTTTTTTATGCCCAAGGTCATTTTCAATCATGTTTAACATGCCACTTTTCCAAGCATATGAAATAAGATTTAATTCTTCCGTAGGATAAACCAAATTTGTTTCTTGATCCGTATTAAAAATCAATTTCATACACTCTATTTCCTCTTCACTTGGTTCTTCAAAATCTTCAAATTGAGAATCATCTGATAAAATAAAACTTTCTAATAAATGGATTTCCTTTTCACTTGGCTCTGGCATAACCCTATCAATCATTAACAATGCTTCTATCATATTTTTATAAGTAAGAAGGAAAGCAGAATATTCTTTACATTTTTGCACATAAGCTTCATCAGAATAATCATAGTTTTCATCATCTTGTTTATATATAGCATGAAGAACATCAGGATCAAATGACTGTCCATTCTTATTTTCAACTATCGTAAGATATTGATGAAAAATTTCAGAAATTTCATCATTTGTTACATTCATATATGAATTTAATGCTCCCATATCATTCAGTTTTAACAAAAAATAATAAAGTTCAAAATCTGTAAAACAAACACTGTTATTTTTTTTCATGATATCCCTCTTTCGTGTTTTTATTATAACATGCTTCCTAAAAAAATAAAAATACCTAATTGGTATTTTCAATAAAAATAACATCTTCCATTTCATCATATGAAGGAAAATGCTCTAACATTTTTTGTTTTAATTGTTCTTGATAAAATGGAATATTAAAAAATTGATCTATAGATATCCACTTTAAATTTGGATCTAACATATCATCATCTGTTTTGACAAAATAAATATATTCTAATGGAATTTGCAACAAATCATAAACACGCCCTCTTCTTACTGTAATATGTAATCCATACTTCACATAAAAATTTCTAATTAACGCTTCTTTTAGAAACTCGTTATCAATAACAACACCACCAGGTAATTGATAAACACCATTTATTTTTTCCAATAAAATTTTATTATTTCTTATCAAAATTCCTCTTACATACATTTTATCATACATATTTTTCACCTATTATAAGATATGTCATTACTTTTCTTTTTTTGACAAGATTGATATAATAACTATGAGGTGAACTCATGAATACAATTATAAATCCAGTAATGAATGAAATTGAAATAAAAAAATCTAAATTTATTACTTTATTATTCCCTATTCATTCTATTTCAGAAATTAACGAAAAATTAAAACAAGTAAAAGATGATTACCCTCTGGCTACACACTATTGTTATGCTTACATTTTATTACAAAATAAAAAATGTAGTGATGATGGTGAACCTCTTAAAACAGCAGGACAACCTATCTTAAATGTCTTAGAAAAACACCAATTATCACATATCTTAGCAATCGTAATTCGCTATTTTGGTGGAATTAAACTAGGTGCTGGTGGACTTGTTCGAGCATATTCTAAAGCAGTTGTAGAAGCAATAAATATCTCTACAATAAAACCATTACAATTAAAAACTCATATTATTTTGTCATTTTCATATGAAATAGAACAAACAATTCATAAATTGTGTCCCAATTTAGAAATCATTTGTAAACAATATTTAGAAAATATTACTTATGAAGGATATGCCACTATAGACGAGTTAGAAACATTAAAAAGTCATTCCAAAATTAAGCTTCAACAATTAGAAAATAGTTATCGCATTTAAAAAAGTAGCATTCACGCTACTTTTTCTTTACTTTTCCACTTTCTAATTTCTTTACTAATTGTTGTCTCAATGTAAATAATTGTTCTCTTGTTTGCATAATTTGTTCTAACTTTTTTTCTTGATTTGAATTCAAACATAATAAATAAAGTGATTCTATGACAAATGAATCATATGGATCAATTTTATTTTGATTGATTCTATTTAGTTCAAATTTTACTAAAGATGGATTTTTAAAAATTGTAACAATTATTTTTAATGCTTCTTCATTTAGTTCATCACCAAAATTCCACTCTTCTAAAATAGAATTTAAAGAACACGTTGGAAAACCATCAATTGCTCCATAAACTTGCCCTGTTTGTTCTAGTAATTCTCCATTCTCTAAATTTTTTATTTTTTTACCTTCATATTTACCAATTAATGGTGTAACAACTCCTTGTTCATATCTTACTCCTAAATAAATATCGCTTCTTTTAATCATTGTAGTTTCCTTTCTAAGACAAAAAAAGCAGTATTCATAAATACTGCTTTTATAATTTTAGTTTGATTGATTCATTTGCTTCATTACTTCTTCAGCAAAATTCTCTTCACGTTTTTCCATTCCTTCTCCAACTTCAAAACGAATCATTTTTACAATAGAACCACCATTATTTTTTACATATTGTGAAACTGTTACATCACTATCTTTAACAAATGGTTGTTCTGCTAAACAAATTTCTTTATAGAATTTTTGAATTCTTCCTTGTACCATTTTTTCAGCAATTTCTTTTGGCTTTCCTTCATTTACGGCTTGTTCAGTTAAAACTTCTTTTTCTCTTGCTACTACATCTTCTGGTACTTCTTCTTTTGTAACATATTCAGGTCTCATAGCAGCAGCATGCATTGCTACATCACGTGCTACTTCTTCATTTGCACCTTCAATTACTGTTAATACAGCAATTTTTCCACCCATATGAATATATGAACCGAAATGTGCACTATCAGTTTTTTCTACTTTTGCAAAACGACGAAAACTTAATTTTTCTCCAATTTTTGCAATTTTAGCAACAAGTAAATCATTTAATCCATTTTCACTTAAAACACCTTCTACATCTTGTGCATTACTAGTTAAAACAGTATTTAAAATTTGATCTACTAATTCTTTAAATTCAGGATTTTTAGCAACAAAATCAGTTTCAGAGTTTACTTCTACGATTGCTGCAGTATTTCCATCAATCTTAATTTCTGCAAGACCTTCAGCTGCAATACGATCTGCTTTTTTAGCTGCTTTAGAAATTCCTTTTTCTCTTAGCCAATCAATAGAAGCTTCCATATTTCCATTGTTTGCTTCTAAAGCTTTTTTACAGTCTAGCATTCCAGCTCCTGTTTTTTCTCTTAATTCCTTTACGGCACTAGCACTTACCATATTTTTTCCTCCTCTTTACAAAAGTTAGATGATATAAAATCATCTAACGTTTTTTTATTTTAAAGCGTCAATTAATTCAGCTTTTTTCATTGTTGAGTAACCTTTGATATCTTTTTCTTTTGCTAATTCACGAAGTGCACTAACTGTCATTTTTGAAAAATCTGTTGTAGTGGCTTTTTCTTCTTTTACTTCAACTTCTTTTTCTTTTTTTACTTCTTCTTTAGCTTTTACATCATTATTTTTCTTTTCTTCTTTTACGTTAGAATTATTTTCTTTTACTTCTTTATTAAATGGTTTCTTAAAGTTACGTTTTTCAAATCTTTTTGGTTCTTTACGTTTTACAGAATCTACAGCACGAGCCATAATTTCACTAGCTTGTGATTTATCATCTGCTTTTACATATTCATTCATCTTTCCACCATTTGCTTCACAAATAGCATTAGCCATAACACCAGTAATTAAACGAACAGCACGAATTGCATCGTCATTTCCTGGAATTACATAGTCAACTGTATCTGGATCACAATTTGTATCTACAATACCAAATACTGGAATTCCAAGAATTCTAGCTTCATGAATTGCATTTGCTTCTTTTGAAGGGTCTACAATATATAAAGCATCTGGTAATTTGTACATATCACGAATACCACATAATAATTTATTTAATTTGTCATATTCTTTTTTTAATCCAATAACTTCTTTTTTAGGTAACACATCAAATGTTCCATCTTTTTCCATTTTTTCGATTTCTTCTAAACGTTTTACTCTTTTACGAATTGTTCTGAAGTTTGTTAAAGTTCCACCTAACCATCTTTCAGTTACATAATAACTGTTAGAACGGATTGCTTCTTCTTTCATTGCTTCTTGAGCTTGTTTTCTTGTTCCAACAAATAAAACTTTTCCACCATTTGCAGCAATATTTTTTAAAGCAGCATATGCTTCTTCAATTTTTTCTGCTGTTTTTTCTAGATTGATAATATAAATATCATCTCTTGAAGTATAAATATACTCTCTCATTTTAGGATTCCAACGTTTTGTTTGATGTCCAAAATGAACACCAGCTTCTAATAAATAACTCATTGACACAACTGTCATATTTTCATTCCTCCTTTTGTTAAGCCTCCATTGTTTCTAAACGACACCACCTTTTGGCACTAGGCATCGAAATTCACAATGTGTGTGATAAAAAAGCCATAATTAATATAACATAAAATGTATTAAAATTGCAAGAAAAAAATAACCTTTCATTGAAAGATTTTATCTACGTCCTAACGTTTTTTGTTTTCCTTTAGAAGTTAATACAAAAGATTGGTTTTCTACTTCAAATTCATAATCGTTATCTAAGTTAATATCATGTTCAGTATTTAATAAATAACGTTTTTGATCTAGTGCAAAAGAATACAATCCTTCTTTTATACGATGTAAGTGAAACAAATCTCCATTTTCAATAAATCTTGCATCAATATCAAACCAATGTTTTTCTACTTCTAAGTAATTTTTTACTTTTTCCATTTTATCTTCTCCTTTCGCTTTGATAATATATGAGGGAAAAAAAGAAAATATGAATTTTGTCATATCTTCTTTTTATAACATTTCTGCTAATTGATTTTTAATCTTATTGCTAACCATACTCATATCAGCTTTACCTTTTAATTTTGGTGTTACTTCTTTCATAATACGCCCCATATCTTTCATGCTAGTTGGGGTTATATTTTGAAAAGCAGTAGCAATGATTTTGTCAACCTCTTCTTCACTTAATTGTTCTGGCATATATTCTTCTAAAATTTTAATTTCAGCATTTGTCTGATCAATTAAATCTTTTCTATTTCCTTTTTCAAATTCGGCAATTGATTCTTTTCTAGTTTTAATTTGTTTTGCCAAAACGCCAATAACATCTTCATCTGACAAGGTTTCTTTTTTATTGATTTCTTCTAATTGCATAGCACCTTTTACCATACGAAGTACAGTTAACTTTTCTTTATTGTGTTCTTTCATCGCAGTAATGATATCTTTTAAAATACGATCTTTCATGTTTACTCTCCTTTATGATAGTTACAAAAGAAGCCTTTCGGCTTCTAATTAGTTGTAACTTCTTTCCCTGCGTTCCTTTTTACGACTATTTTTTCTAGCCTCTTCTTTACGAATTCTTCTTTTTACTCCAGGTTTTAAATATCCTTCTTGACGTTCGCGTACTTTTTTAAGGGAGCCGTTTTTAATGCCTCTTTGTTTCATCATTCTTAAGGCATTATCAAGTCCATCTTTTCTTACAATAACTCTTTCCATGACATTTCCCTCCCTTCTTTTGCTAGAGCTATTATAACATGTTTATCCCCTATTTTCAACAAGAAATATAAGAAATTTGTCATTTTCAGCAATCATTCATAAAAACAAATGTTATGATCTACCATTCTTCTAATAGAAGAACCCAAACTTTTTCCTAATTCTAGTAATATTGTAATTCCTTTCACCATAGATGATAATAACGTCCCA
>CAMBYP010000006.1 GCA_945872435.1 uncultured Mycoplasmatota bacterium | reverse complement strand
AGAAGATTAATTCTTCTTTTTTTATTAAAATTTGTCATTTGTGATAAAACTGTCATTTTTCAAAAAATGATTATGTTATAATAACAATGGTGATAAATATGAATCGAATCTTAGTAATTGAAGATGATCAGATTATTAGAGATAGTTTGGAATCACTTTTAATAAATCATGGTTATCAAGTTTTTTCTTTGAAAAATTTTAAATATATGAAAGAAGAATTAAAAAAATATGAGGAGCAAGTAGACTTAATATTATTAGATATTCAAATTCCATATATGGACGGGAAACTGTTATTAAAAGAAATAAGAAAAACATGGCAGGTTCCAATTATTATGGTTACAAGTAGAAATAGTGAAATTGATGAAGTATTGTCACTAAGCTATGGAGCAGATGATTATATTACAAAACCATATAACCCTGATATTTTATTACTTCATATTGAAGCTATTTTAAGAAGAAGTAAAAAAGAAGAATTATTTATATATCGTAATATTTATTTAAATGTTCAAAAATGTCAATTAGAATCAAATAGTAAAATTGTTCCACTTTCTAAAAATGAAATGCGTATTTTTTATTATCTTTTACAACATCAAGGGAGAATTGTATCACGAGAAGAAATTATGAAATATTTATGGGATACCGAAGAGTTTATTGATGATAATACTTTAACTGTAAATATGAGTCGTATTCGCAAAAGATTATTAGAAATGGGATTAGATCATGTGATAGAAACAAAGAAAGGGTTAGGCTATATTTTAATATGAAATGGACAGAATACTTAAAAGATCAACTTTTATTATTTGCTTGCTTTTTTGGAATGTATATTTTTGCAATTTATTTATTTATTATTTTTCATGTAAATGTTTTATGTATGTTTTTAATTTTATTTTTTTCAATGTTTTTATTTTTATTTTGTGTTTTTTATTCTTTTGGAAAGAAAAAACATTTTTATGATGATATGATTCAAAAGTTAGAAGCTTTGCCTCAGAAATATTTATTAGTCGAATTATTGAAAGAACCACAGTTTTTAGAAGGAAATATTTTATATCAAGTATTAAAAGAATCGGATAAAGATATGAATGAGCATATTAAAACCTATCAAAATAAATTAACACAATTTAAAGAATATTTAGAGTTGTGGATTCATGAAATAAAAACACCGTTAGCACGTGCTTTTCTATTGTTACATAAAAAAGAAAATGAAGATAAAGATGAACTAGAAAAAGCACTACTAGAGATGGAAAATGACATTGATCAAGTATTATATTATACGAGGTCAGAAGTTTCTGAAAAAGATTATTATATTCATTCAGTTCCTTTAAAAAATGTTGTAAATCGTGTAATTATTAAAAATCAAAACACTTTTATTTATCAAAAAATTCAATTAGAATTAAAAAATTTAGATTATGTAGTGGATACTGATTGTAAATGGTTAGAGTTTATAATCAATCAAATTATTCAAAATAGTTTTAAATACTGTAATAAAGAACAGGCTAAAATAAGAATAATGGCAGAAAAATCTGAACAAAAAGTAATCTTATCTATTTGGGATAATGGAATAGGAATTAAGAGTGATGAAATTTCTAGAGTATTTGAACAAAGTTTTACTGGTAGTAATGGTAGGCTTGGAAAATCATCAACAGGAATGGGTTTGTTTATTTGTAAAAATTTATGTGATAAATTAGGACATATCATTACAATCGAATCAAAAGAAAATGAATATACAAAAGTTTCTATTGTGTTTGGGAACCATTCATATTATGATGTAGTAAGAAAGGATGAAGAAAGATGAAAATTACTTTCAGATGATTGCTGATCGTATGACTGCATGTGTTCCGAGTGATAATGAAATCATTGGCTCATTTGTTTGCCAAGGTAAAATTAATCCTAATTTTCAAAAAAAATATGAAATGATGCTCTTGGACGATAAAACTAAAAAGCAAGCAGAAATGATGTTAGAAAATTTTAAATTAGCAGAAAGTCATCCAACACAAGATGATTTAAATCAATTGACCGAAAAATTAAACCTTACAAATTTGTAAGGTTTTGTTATGCAAATCGATGGTAAAATATCACTAGAGTATTTATACTGTTAGGAAGGAAAGGTGATTTGATGGAAACAATCTTAAAAATCGAACAAATAGAAAAATATTATGGTAATAAAGGAAACTTGACCAAAGCAATAGATAATATTTCTTTTGATGTAGAAAAAAAAGAATTTGTTGCTATTATGGGAGCAAGTGGAAGTGGTAAAACTACTTTATTAAACTGTATTTCTACGATTGACCGTGTAACGAGCGGACATATTTATATGAATGGGAACGATATTACAAAATTAAAAGGAAATGCATTAAATCGTTTTCGTCGTGAAGAACTAGGATTTATTTTTCAGGATTTTAATTTATTGAACACATTAACAGCTTATGAAAATATTGCACTTGCTCTTACAATTCAAGGTAAAAAACAAAAGGAAATAGATCAAAAAGTATTAGCAATTGCTAAAAAATTGAATATTGTAGATATATTGAAAAAATATCCATATCAAATGAGTGGGGGACAAAAGCAAAGAGTGGCTAGTGCTCGTGCCATGATTACAAATCCGATGCTTGTTTTAGCAGATGAACCAACAGGGGCATTAGATAGTAAATCAGCACGAATGTTATTAGAAAACTTTGAATATTTGAATAAAGAATTACATGCAACTATTTTAATGGTAACTCATGATGCATTTACAGCTAGTTATGCAAGCCGTGTTATCTTTATTAAAGATGGTAAAATATTTCATGAATTACAACGAGGAGAACTTTCTAGAAAAGAATTCTTTGATAAAATTATAGATATTGTTACACTCTTAGGAGGCGATTTAAATCATGTTATTTAAATTGTCAATTAAGAATATGAAAAAAAGTATAAAAGATTATGCAATTTATTTTTTTACATTAATTTTAGGGGTTTCTATCTTTTATATTTTTAATTCTATGGAAACTCAAACTGTTTTTTTAGAAGTAACTTCTAGTACTAGAGAAATTATTAAAATGATGATTTCTATGTTATCTGGAGTTAGTGTATTTGTATCACTAATTTTAGGTTTTTTGATTATTTATGCCAATCGATTTTTAATGAAACGTCGTAAAAAAGAATTTGCAATTTATATGACGTTAGGCATGAGTAAAAGAAAAATATCACAAATTTTATTTATTGAAACTCTTTTAATAGGTTCTGTTTCTTTAGTTGTTGGACTTATTTTAGGAATTGGTTTATCACAGTTAATGTCAGTGTTAGTTGCTAATTTATTTGAAGCTGATTTATCTAAGTTTACTTTTATTTTCTCATGGAAAGCCATGATAAAAACGATTATTTATTTTGGCGTGATGTATTTATTAGTAATGATTTTTAATACTATTTCAGTAGGAAGATGTAAATTAATTGATTTATTACAAGCTCATAAAAAAGTGGAAAGAATCAAGTTAAAAAATCCTATTTTTTGTACTATATTATTTTTTGTATCAACTGTTTGTTTAGGATATTGTTATTATCAAGTAACTAAAAATGCTATGTCGTTAAATGTTCATGATATTGGTAAATTAATGCTTCTTGGTTCTGTTTCAACTTTTATCTTATTTTGGTCTTTGTCTGGCATTTTATTAAAAATATTTATGTCTTTAAAACGTTTGTATTATAAAAATTTAAACATGTTTGTTTTAAGACAACTTGCTAGTAAAGTAAATACAACCGTATTTTCTATGACCGTTATATCATTAATGTTATTTTTAACAATTTGTATTTTATCTAGTGCACTGTCTTTAAAAAATTCAATGACTGCAAATTTAAAAGAATTAGCACCAATTGATTTTCAAGCATCAAAACAGAAAAATTTACAAAATCATGAAGATAAATATGGTTTTCAATTTACAGAAGAGGAAATAGCTGATTCTAATATATCCATTACAGAAACATTGGAAAAGTTAAATATCCCTAAAAATTATTTTCAAGATGATGTGATTACGCATTATTATAGTGTACAACAATTAAATTATGAAACAACGTTAGGTTCAAAAAAAGAAATCATAGAAAAAGATTTTCCTGTTATCCGTTGGGACTACCAAGAAATTTTGATGACAATTAGCGATTATAACAAATTAGCAAAATTACTTCATCAACCTACGTATCAATTACAAGAAGATGAATATATTGTAATTGCTGATTTTGAACAAATGACTAATATAAGAAATCTAGTTTTGAAAGAAAAACCAGATTTGACACTTAATGGAAAAACATATCACGCAAAATATGATCACTGTGTTGATGGTTTTACTGAAATTAGTTCTAATCATATGAATACAGGAATTTATCTAGTTCCTGATCAAGCAGTGAATGAAAGTATGGAAATTGAAGAATTTTTCTCAGCAAATTATCGTGGACAAACAAAAGAAGAAAAATACAAAATAGAAAATCTTATACAAGAACCTACTGATCATGGATATGAAGAAGGAATTACTACCTTATCAGCAGTTAGTAAAATATCTATTTATGAGGCGAGTGTAGGGCTAGGAGCAATGGTTACTTTTATTGGAATTTATTTAGGAATTATCTTTTTAATTTCTAGCGCCGCAATTTTAGCATTAAAAGAATTGTCTGAAAGCTCTGATAATAAAGACCGTTATATGGTTTTAAGAAAAATAGGTACGGATGAAAAAATGATTCAACATGCACTATTTTTACAAATAGCTTGTTTCTTCTTATTACCACTTATAGTTGCTATTATTCATTCTATTTTTGGAATTCAATTTGCAAATATTATTTTAGCAACATTCGGAACTGAACAATTATTGCCATCAATTATTATGACAGCTATTTTCTTAGTATTTATTTATGGTGGCTATTTTATAATTACTTATTTTTGTAGTAAAAATATTATTAAAGAAAAATAGGGGAGTGAGTTTATGATGGAATATTTAAAAGTAATACAAACATCAATATTGTTTTTTCCTTTTATTGCATTTTTATTTACAATACCTTATATGATTAGTCAATATCATAAATATGGTGCAATTCATACATTACGAACAATCATTATATATTCATTTATTTTGTATTTATTAACAGCATATTTTTTAGTAATTTTACCTCTACCAAGTATAGAACAAGTACAAAATTTAAATATTCCTAGGATGCAACTCATCCCTTTTTCTTTTGTTATTGATTTTTTAAACCATACATCATTACAAATGACAAATCCTAATACTTATTTGACAGCTTTAAAAGAACCATATGTATATCAGGTATTTTATAATCTTTTATTGACAGTACCATTTGGTATTTATTTACGTTATTATTTTAATTGTAATTTAAAAAAGGCAATTGGTTATACTTTTTTATTATCATTATTTTTTGAATTTACCCAATTAACAGGTTTATATGGTATTTACCCTAAAAATTATCGTTTATTTGATATTGATGATTTAATGATTAATACAGTAGGTGGAATGATTGGCTATTTTATCATAGGATTTATACAAAAGAAAATCCCAAGTCGTCAAGAAATTGATGAACAATCTTATCAATTAGGGATGTATGTAACACCTCTTCGTCGTATGGTAACTTATTTTGTTGATATTTTCCTTTATTTGATTTTTGCATTGATTTTTTCATTTCATCATCGTTCTTCTTTTTTTGTTATATTTCTCTTATATTATTTTATTATCCCATTTACATTTCATGGTCAAACATTTGGTGAAGCCTTTTTTCATTTACAAATTGTTTCTAGCACAACAAAAACAGTTGTTCAAAAAAGTAGTATTTATCGTAGATTTTTATTTTATTTCATTTATTATATGATTCCTTTTTTGATATTTTATATAAATATTTTAATTATTTCTATATTACAATTAAACAATTTTATATCAATTATGTTAAGCGGTTGTTTCTTATTTGCAATTTTTGTATTTTATATATATTCCTTTATTTCCTTTTTGTTTTTGAAAAAAACATTGTTACATGAAATGATAAGTAATACAGAATATAAGAGTACAATAGATATAAAATAATTACAAAAAAACACTTTATAAGTGTTTTTTAAGTTCTTCTATATTTTCTTGTTGGAATTGATAGAAATCTTTGGCAAGTTTTAAGTTTTCTTTATCTACATTTTCTTTATAGTTTTCTATTTTCTTTTCCATATCAATGGTACCCATACTAATGCCTTTGATTAACATGTCAGCAATAGATGCATCACTATTATCATGAAGTACTTCTTTTTTGATACCCATTTTCGCGCCCATTTTAGAAAGTATGTTCTCTTCTTTTACTTCAGTATCTAATTTTAATATTTTTTCTTTGGTTTCATCACGATATCTTTCATATCCTTTTAAAATATCTTCACATGGTTTAATGATTTTATTATCGCGTCCATTTAAGTCTTTTAATAATTCTTCTAATGTAAATGCTGCCATGCTAGCATCTTTATAGATATATTCTAGTAGTTCAATATTTTCGTTCATAATTTCATCCTTTCTTTGATTATTATGGTATAAAAATATATTTTTATTCATAAAAAAATAGATTATAAAAATCTATTTTTTAATTTATGATTAATGTTGATTACAACCGCAGGCACGTGCACCAATTACGATTACTAGTAATATAAATAATACTAAGATAATTGCTGCTCCGTATCCGGTACCACCGTATCCTCCACCATATGGAGCACCACAGCCATAACCTTGATATCCACCATAGTAGTACATAATTCATACCTCCTTTACTATATTTTACTCATCTTAGGACATTTTGTTTATGATTAACACCTATTTTTAAAATAAATAGATGTACTTCCTAAAAAAATATGATAAAATGAATAAGAATAGAGGTGAGTAACAATGAAATTAAAGCGTTTTATTTCTGATATGGATAAACCTCTTTTGTTTGCAACTATTTTTTTATTTGTGTTTGGCCTTTTAAATATTGTTACTGCTTCTAGTAGTGAGGCAATTACTTCTGCAAGAACTTTGTATCACTATTTTTATCGTCATTTAGCGATGCTAGGAATTGGCTTTGTAGCTACGTTATTTGTTTTAAATATTAAAACAAATAAATATAAACCATGGGCTATTTTAGGGTATGTAGTAGTTGTTTTGTTACTTGCTTATTTAAGTATGTATGGAACGGATCACCGTGGTAGTCGTAACTGGATTAATTTAGGGTTTATGCAATTTCAACCAAGTGAGCTTGCAAAACCGGTGTTAATTGTTTGTTTAGCATTATTGTTTGAAAAATTTTATTATTGTTTACGTAGTAAAAAATATTCACATTGGAATATGATTGGAATTATTGTTATTGTTGGTTCTTTAATTCCATTTATTGTATTTATGCAAAAGGATTTAGGAACTATGTTTATTTTATTTACTATTTTTGCTAGCATGTTTGCATTAAGTCCTGTTTTACGGTCAGAAAAAATACAAACTTTTACTTTTGTTTTTGTATCAATTATTTTAGTTTTAGTAGTAAAAGTATCAGTATCTGGTCACATTTTGTCTGATGCTCAAAAAAGTCGTTTTGATTTTTTCAATCCATGTAGTAAGTATGAAACTGGTGGGTATCAAATTTGTAATGGGATTATTGCAATTAACGATGGTGGGTTAATGGGATTAGGCGCAGGGAAAAGTAAACAAAAATACTCTTATATTCCAGAACCCCATACCGATAGTGTGTTTGCAATTATTGCTGAAGAAGAAGGCTTTATTAAATGTAGTTTTGTATTTTTACTATATATTGTTATTCTTTATCGTATTTTGAATTTAGCAGGTAAAGCAAATACAGTACGTGGTAGATATATATGCTTTGGAGTAGCAGTATATATATTTATGCATATATTCTTAAATCTTGGCGGTTTATTTGCAATGATACCATTAACAGGTGTTCCATTACCATTTTTATCATATGGAGGATCTTTTACCATTTCTTTAATGGTTGCACTTGCTATGGTACAAAGAATTAGTGTTGAAACAAAAAGAGAAAAAATTAAAATCCCAACTATGAGATAGAAGGAAATCTTCTATCTTTTTTATATATTAAAGTAGGAGGTGAATATGAAAAAAGTTTTATTATTATGTTTTTTCTGTATTTTTTTAATTTCTTGTTCTAAGAGTACTGAAACAATTTCATTACAAAAAGATGTAGGAAATACAAAAGAAAAGAATGAAACAGAACTATTTTCCATTGATATAAAAGGAGCGGTATTAAATCCAGGCGTGTATCAATTTCAAAAAGGTAATGTTCAAGATGCGATTACGAAAGCAGGAGGTTTATTGGAAACTGCTGATACTAATTATTTAAATTTAAGTAAAAAATTACAAGATGAAATGGTGATTATTATTTATACGAAAGAGCAAATAAAAAATTTTGAAAATGGAAATTCTATGCAACTTCCTATTGAGACTTGTGTTTGCCCTGAAATTAAAAATGATGGTTGTTTAGAAAAAGAAAATACTGTAACTAACCAAAAAGAAGAACCAGAAAAATCAAGTGAACCTCATGTCATTTCTATTTTAACTGCAACGAAAGAGGAATGGATGTTACTTCCTGGTATTGGTGAGACAAAAGCGACAGCAATTATTGAATATCGTGAAAAAAATGGTTTTCAGAGTATTGAAGATTTGAAAAAAGTAAGTGGTATTGGAGATAGTACTTTTGAAAAGATTAAAGACTATCTTACTATGTAGTATTTGTTTCATTACAATTTATATTGTTTTCGATGGAATCAAACATGATGCAGTTGTGAAACCAAAAAATATATCAGAAGCAATTATAATCGACTATGAATTAAAGGGAGATTTATTAAAATTGGAATTAAAAAATAAATTATTATATGTAGGTTATTATCAAATTAACAACTTAGAAGAAAAGAAATGGTTAGAAAAAAATTTAGAGTATGATATGAAAATATCTTTTATAGGAGAAATTACAAGACCTAGTTCAAATACTAATTTTCATCAGTTTTCATATCGCAATTATTTAAAAAGCCAAAACATTGATTGGCAATTAAATATTTCTAAGCTTAAAAGCTTGCAATCAAGAAAGAGTTTAAAATCACTGATTAAAAACGGAATTCAAAGAAGAATATATCATATTGATAAGAATGATATTTATCTTAGTTTGTTTTTATTAGGAAATAAAAGAAATTATAATGATGAAGTATATCGCAAATTAGGAGTTAGCCATTTATTTTGCATCTCAGGTATGCATTTTTCATTTTTTTTATCGTTTTTCTTTCTTCTTTTTAAAAAGAAAGATAGAGCGAAGTTAATTGCTTTACCATTTATGTTATTTTACGGTTGGATTCTTGGATTTTCTATTTCTATTATTCGTGTTTTAAGTAGCTTAATATTTTCTATGTTTAAACCAATTCATTCTTTTTTGACAATACATGAATTTTATATTTTGATGTTTTTAATTTTGTTATGTATGAACCCATATCGAATTTATGATATTGGATTTTTATATAGTTTTATTGTAAGTGATGCTTTGGTGTTGTATGCGGAAAAGTTAAAGAAAAAAAGTTTGTTTCGGCAAATGATTTTGATTTCTACTATTAGTTTTTTTGCTAGCATTCCTATTACTTTATGTTATAGCTATGAACTTCAATTTACTAGTATTTTATGGAATTTGGTATATGTTCCATTGATTAGTCAATTATTATTTCCACTTTCTTTTGTAGTTATATTGCTCCCTGATATGTATATTATTTATTCTATAATTTTAAAGGGATTAGAGGTTATGAATGATTTTATAGTTTCCAATTTATTCAATCCTGTTATTTTTAAGAAACCATCTTTATGGTTTTATTTCGTGTATGGGTATTGTTTTTATTTTGTCAGAAATTATAAATATCAATGGTTTTTATTGATAACTATTTTGTGTGTATTAAAAATTAGCGTTTATTTTTCTCCTGATGAACTTGTGATATTTGATGTAGGACAAGGCGATAGCTTGCTTTTAAAAGGTGAAACAGTAGCATTAATTGATACGGGTGGTATTGTAACTTATCGTGAACAAAAATGGCAGAAAAGAAAAAGTTTAAGTACAGGTGAACAAGTGATTATTCCATATTTAAAAGCATCAGGAATTACTAAAATAGATTTTTTAATTCTCACTCATGGTGATTATGATCATATGGGGGACGCAATTACTTTAATTGAAAAATTTAAAATAGAAAACGTGATTTTTAATGTTGGTGATTATAATGAGTTAGAATCAAGGCTTATTAAAAAATTAAAAAAGAAAAATATTCCATATTATCAAAATGTTGAATATTTAAATTTTGGACAAATGAAATTAAATTTTTTAAATACAAAAATTTATGATAATGAAAATGATAATTCTAATGTAATATATTTTCGTAATAAAGCATTTCAGTTTTTATTCATGGGAGATGCAGGAATAAATAAAGAAAAAGATTTGTTAACAATGTATCATTTTAATCAGATAGACTTTTTAAAAATAGGACATCACGGCAGTAAGACAAGTAGTAGTAAATCATTTATTTCGACAGTAAATCCAAAAATTTGTTTCATATCCGTTGGAAAAAATAATCGATATGGTCATCCTGATAATAAGGTGTTAAACAATTTAAATACTTGTCAAATATATCGTACTGATTTAGTAGGTAATATTAAAGTCACTTTTCGGTATAATCAATATTTGTTAACTACATATTCTTCTAAAAATACATAAATTTTTGAAATGCGTTCATATTAAAAGTGAAACATTACAATTGTTTTGAATATAATAAAAAAGGTAGATGAAAATGGTTTTTTTTGTACGCTAATTGCTTTTAGCGTTTATATAGATGAGACTAAAGATTTTTCTTTAGTCTTTTTATTAGAAAAAGTATTATTTTATTCATTTTTCTTTCTAAAAAGTGATATAATAGGACTGTTTTTGAAAAAAATGCAAAAAATTGTAAGAAAAAAAAGGAATTTGAAAAGTTTTACAGTATATTAAATAATGAGGGGGTGTTTTATGATAGGACAAGACGAATTACAGCATATAAGAGAACAAGTTGATATTGTTGATGTCATATCTAGTTATATCCCATTAACTCAAAAAGGTAGAAATTTTTTTGGAGTATGTCCGTTTCATGATGATAATCATCCTTCTATGAGTGTTTCTCGTGAAAAGCAAATTTATACATGTTTTGCATGTGGAGCAACCGGTAATGTATTTAAATTTATTATGGATTATGAACATGTTTCGTTTATGGAAGCGGTTGCGATTGTTGCTACAAAAGCAGGAGTTGAATTAAATTTTCATTTAAAAAAGACTCATAGTACGTCTTCTAAATATCAAAAATTATATGATTGTTACTCATTAGCTAGTAAATTATATCAAAATAATTTACACACGAAATCGGGGAGTGGTGCCCTGGAATATTTGAAAAAAAGACAAATTGACGATGCTTGCATGAAAGAATTTGAAATTGGTTATTCTTTAAAAGATGGACAAGTATTAACTAATTTATTATTAAATAAAAAATATGAGAAAACAGTTTTATTAAAAAGTGGTCTAGTGATTGAGAATGCATATGGTTTATCTGATATTTATATAGATCGTGTGATGTTCCCATTATGGGATTTGGAAGGACGAGTCGTTGGTTTTTCTGGTCGATTGTATAATGATGAAAAACAGTTTAAATATATTAATAGTAAGGAATCAGAAATATTTAAAAAAGGAGAATTACTTTATAATTATCATCGAGCTAAAGAAGAGGCTAGAAAGAAAAAACAAATTATTTTAATGGAAGGATTTATGGACGTAATCCGTGCTTATACCATTGGTATTAAAAATGTAGTTGCTACTATGGGAACTGCAGTTACAAAAGAACAGGCAAGTCATTTAAAAAGATTATCAAATGATATTGTTATTTGTTTTGATGGGGATGCTGCTGGTGCAAAAGGGACTGCAAGTTGTATTGAAGAATTATTAAAATTAGGAGTAACACCTAAAGTAGTTCGCTTAGAAAATGATTTAGATCCTGATGAATATATTCGTAAATATGGAGCTTCTGCCTTTCAAAATAAATTAAATAATCCTATGAGTACTATGGATTTTAAATTACTTTATTACAAAAAAAATAAAGATTTAAGCGATAGTGCTGATTTGACAAGCTATGTGAAGGAAGTTATTAGTGAACTTTCAAAAATTCCAGATGAAGTAATGCGGGAAGTTACTTTAAAAAAAGTACACGATGAAAGTGGTTTAGAAATTTCTTTTTTAAGGGAACAGTTAGAAAAACTAGAAGTACAAGAAGTAAAAAATGTATCTGTTCCAATAGTAAAAAAAGAAAAAGATAAGAAAGAAACAAAATATGAGAAAGCAGAGAAGGCATTATTATTTTATATGTTAAGAGATGGAAATGCGATTCGTGTGTATCAAGAAAAAGTTACGTTTATGCCGACGAAAGTATACCGTAATTTAGCACGAGAAATTAGTTGCTTTTATAATGAATATGGGAAAATTGAGTTAGCTGATTTTATGACTTATGTGAGCGATCATGAAATGATTGAAGAGGCATTATCTAGTATTGTTACATTACCATTAAAAGAAGAGGCAAAGGAAGAAGAATTAAATGATTATGCCAAAGTTATTCGTGAATATACAATTAAAAGTGAAATTAAGAGATTACAAAAAGAAATGGCTGGAGCTAGTTTGGAAGAAAAAACAAAATTAGCTACACGCATTGTTGAATTAAGGTTAGGGGATAAAAAATATGATAAATGAAATTAAAACATTTGATGTAAGAAAAAAAGAATTAGTTGCTGAAGGAAAGAAAAAAGGGTTTATTACATATGAGGCATTAGCAAATGCTTTAAAGGGATTAGAGCTAGATGCTGATTCATTGGATGACTTATATACTGCATTCAGTGAAAATCAAATTGCTATTTTATCAGAAGATGAAGTGAATGGTTCTACTTCTGGTGAACAAAAGGAAAAAGAAGCAGAAAAATTAATTTTAGATGATGAAACATTGACAAAAGATTTAACAATTAATGATCCAGTTCGTATGTATTTAAAAGAGATTGGACAAATTAAATTACTTACGATGGAAGAAGAATTAGAACTTGCTGATCGAATCAATTCTGGTGATGAAAGTGCTAAAAATACATTAGCAGAAGCTAATTTACGTCTTGTAGTTAGTATTGCAAAACGTTATGTTGGTCGTGGAATGTTATTTTTAGATTTGATTCAAGAAGGAAATATCGGACTTATGAAAGCTGTTGATAAGTTTGATGTTACAAAAGGTTATAAGTTTTCTACTTATGCTACTTGGTGGATTAGACAAGCCATTACACGTGCTATCGCTGATCAAGCAAGAACAATTCGCGTTCCAGTACATATGGTTGAAACAATTAACAAATTAGCTCGTATTCAACGTCAATTGACACTTGAATTAAATCGTGAACCAACGGAAGAAGAACTTGCTAAAAAAATGAATCTATCTGTTGAAAAAATTCGTGATATTTATAAGATTAGTCAAGAACCAGTTAGTTTGGAAACGCCAATCGGAGAAGAAGATGATTCTCATTTAGGTGATTTCGTTCCTGATGAAAGAAATATGAGCCCTGAAGATTATGCTACAAATGAAATGTTAAAAGATGAAATTTCTGAAGTATTACTTACATTAACAGAACGTGAAGAAAGAGTTATTCGCTTACGTTTTGGTTTAGAAGATGGAAAAAGCCGTACATTGGAAGAAGTTGGTCAAATGTTTGGAGTTACTCGTGAACGTATTCGTCAGATTGAAGCAAAAGCTTTACGTAAATTGAGACATCCATCTCGTAGTAGAAAGTTAAAAGATTATATGGGTGATTAATGAAAATATCAAAACGCTTACAAATGATAGCGTCTATGGTCCATACTGAACATATAATTGACGTTGGTTGTGATCATGGATTATTAGATGTTTTTCTAGCAAAAACTAGAAACATTCATTGCCTTGCTTGTGATATTAGTGATAATGCCTTGAATCATGCAAGAGAAAATATCAAATTATATGGAATGGAAACATTGGTACAAACTTTATGTACTGATGGTTTAACGGGTGTCCAGGTAACAAAAGATGATACTGTTATTTTGTCGGGGATGGGAACACATACAGTGATTCATATTTTAGAAAAACGTAATGATGTTGAACAATGTATTATTAGTACTCATACTGATGTTCCATATTTACGCGATTGGATGAATCAAAATGGGTTTGCTATTCAAGA
Organism: uncultured Mycoplasmatota bacterium; assembly: GCA_945872435.1. Classification (GTDB taxonomy): domain Bacteria; phylum Bacillota_I; class Bacilli_A; order RF39; family UBA660; genus UMGS2016. The sequence goes on along the minus strand of CAMBYP010000006.1, from coordinate 29,310 downwards.
TGAGTGTTTTATTTTAGAACATGGGATTGCATATGTTATTATTTCTTTTTCAAAAAAAGAAATACAATATGATGAAAGTGATTATGAGATAGGGCCAATTTTAAAAACTAACCTTTCTTATTTAACTTATTTATTAAATGAAACACAAAAGATATATCAAAAAATTCCATTGACTCATAAAATACAAAAAGAAAAATTGAAAGAGAAAATTGATATGATAAAATTTTGCATAAAAAAAGCCAAATAATGGCTTTTTTTTATAGGAAAAAAGTAGGGCCTTGTTGACTGTTTTCAACTTTCTTTATGATTTCTTGTTTTGGAAGTGATTGACTTGAAGTATTTGATGTTGATTGCTGAGGAGTATCTGTACGGTTGAATTCATTCATTACCCGAAACATTGTTTTTACATTTCTAACCATAGGAGATATTTGTTTTACAGCAGGTATTGCTTGATTAATAATATTTAAAGTACGTTGGGTGTTATTTAGAAGGTTACCCCAATTGATTCCTCTCATTCCATTTGTTAAACTGGAAAATAGCCCTTGTCTTGCTGGAGTGGCAAGCATAGAAGGGTATACAGAATATGGATTATAGAAATTCATATTATACTCCTTTCTAATTTATTATATTCAACTAATAAAAAATGTTTTACTTGTTTTTATTTGTATGATATAATTATTAATATAAGAGAATAGGGGATGTTGGAATGAAAAATTGGAGTTCAATTTTTTTATGGCCATGTGTTATGATGTATCATTTTGTACATTATATCTTAATAGGTTTAGTAACTATTTGTTATATTTTATATTTGATCTTTGAATTGATATTTATTAGAATTCCAGCATATGCGTGGACCGGGGTTTTAGCATTTATTATTTGGATTCAAATTGGGCTTGAATCTGTTCGTCACTTATTCAGACCATATTTAAGAAAAGTAGAGGCTAAACGAGAAGAAAAAGCTCGTGCTGCAAAAAGAGAAGAACAGGAATTAATTAATGCTGCAAAATCTGTCAGTGTCCAAAAAATAGAACAAGCAAAAAAAGAATTAAGAGAACAAACTTTAGGAGTAAAAAAGAAAAAAGAAAAGAAATTTTCTTTAATAGAACGTTTTAAAAATATTATTGAAAACTCACCATTGTTACATAGTATGCGTAATCAGCGTGATGTAAAACGACAAGAAATGTTGATCGATTATAATGGCGCAGATGCAGAAAAAAGTGATGTTAAAATTATGTATGAGTATGAGGCGTGTACTCCTGAAGGAAAAATGATTAAAGGATATATGGATGCTTTTTCTAAAGTTGAAGTACACTCATTTTTACTAAGTGAAGGATATCAAGTATACAGTATTAAAACAAGTCGTTGGATTAGTTTATTTCATGGAAATGTGGGTAGTTCTCACGTAAAGATAAAAACGAAAGACTTAATTTTCTTTTTAACACAATTATCTACTTATTTGAAAGCAGGAATTACTTTAATTGATGCATTACATATTTTGGCTCGTCAATATGCGAAAAATAAAAGTTATAATAGTGTATTTAAAGAAATTTTGTATGATTTATCTACTGGATTAGAATTTAGTGATGCACTTGCTAGACAGCAAAAAGCATTCCCTAGGTTACTTGTAAATATGGTAAAGTCTAGTGAGATGACTGGTGAACTACCAGAAGTATTGGATGATATGGCAGAATATTATACAGAAATGGATCGTACTCGTAAGCAAATGATTACAGCAATGATGTATCCAGCTATTGTATTTGTTCTTTCCATGGGTGTTTTTGCATTTATGTTATTGTTCATTGTTCCTCGTTTTGTTGAAATTTTTGAAAGCATGGATGCAACTAAAATTCCAGGAATTACACTTGCTATTATGGCATTATCCGATTTCTTAAAAAAATATTTTATTTTGATTATGATCGTAATTATCTTATTGATTATTGTATTTTATCTTTGTTATAAAAATATTCAACCATTTAAAAGAAATGTACAATCATTTGTTATGCATTTACCTATTTTTGGTAATGTTGTAATTTATAATGAAGTAACTACATTTACTAAAACATTATCTAGTTTGATGGAACATAATGTCTTTATTACTGATAGTATGGAAATATTACAACGTATTACTGATAATGAAATATATAAAGAGTTAATACATGATACAATTGATAATTTATCACGTGGTGAAAAAATATCTACAGCATTTGCTAATCATTGGGCATTTCCAGTGCCAGCATACGAGATGTTGGTAACAGGTGAAAAAACTGGTGAATTGCCAGAAATGATGAAAAAAGTTTCTGCATATTATCAGGAACTTCATAAACAAGCAGTTACACGTATTAAAACGTTTATTGAGCCTGCAATGATTATTATGCTAACAGGTATTGTTGGAGTAATTATACTTGCGATTGTTATTCCAATGTTTACTTTATACGACACAGTTATGTAGAAGAGTTGATAGTATGGAATGGTATTATATTATTTGTTTATTTATATTTGGAACAATTTTTGGCTCATTTTTCAATGTAGTAGGTTCTAGACTTGCTCATAATGAGTCTATTGTATATCCAAGTAGTCATTGTACTTATTGTAAGCATAAATTGGGAGCTTTAGAATTGATCCCAATTTTGTCTTATTTATTACAAAAAGGGAAGTGTAAATGGTGTCATAAAAAATTGTCACCTTATTACCCAATTAGTGAATTTATTACGGGTATTTGCTTTTCACTTTGTTTTATAATATTTGGATGGAGTTGGCAATTTGTAATCGCTATTTGCTTTATTTCTTTTTTAGTTATGATTGTATCTAGTGATATTGAAGATATGATTATTCCAGATGAATTGTTAGTAATTGGAACAATCTGTATTATGTTATTACAGATTCCAGCCTATGGGATTGGCTATGCTGTTTCTCATTTCATACAAGGCATTGGTGCATTTTTCTTTATGTGGGGTATTAAGTTATTTGGTGATTATTTATTTAAAAAAGAATCTATGGGTGGAGGAGATATTAAACTATTATTCTTCTTTGGAGTTGTTTTAGGATTCCCAATGGCAGTTTTATCAATCTTTGTGGGTTCTCTTATTGGATTACCAATATCAATTTTATTTCAGTATAAGAAAACACATATTATTCCATTTGGCCCTTATTTATGTTTAGGTGCAGCTATTTTATTATTTTTAAATATTCCATGGGATCAATTGATAAATATGTTAATTATGTATTAAAAAAAGGAAGAAATCTTCCTTTTTTTTATTAATTAAAAGAGTGGTTCTGCATCGATTTCTTGTTTATCTTTAGAATTATTGATAATAATTTTTTCTTTTAATTCATTTAATTGATTTGATTTTTTACTTTCATTAGCAATTTTGATTTCCTCTAAAGAGTCTTTAATGTTAAGATCTCCTTCTTCTTTAATATCATCTACATCAAGTTCAATTAGTTTTAAAATTTCTTCAATTGTAGTATCACCCTTTAATGCTTTTTCTAATCCATCTTGAAGTAATGTGCTAGTACCAGTATAAACTAGTTTTCTTAAATCTTCTTTTCTCATTCCATTACTGATTGCATCACGAATTTCTTGGTTAATCAATAATACTTCATGAATTGCTGTACGTCCTTTATAACCGCCTTGGCATTCATCACATCCAACGGTTGTCCAAGTTTTTTCAATATCAACACCAAGTGTTTTTTTCATTAATTCTTTTTCATAATCATTTGCAGGTCTTTCCTTCTTACATTTGGGGCAAAGACGACGTGCTAATTTTTGAGATATGATTCCTTCCAAAGAAGAAGCAAGTAAATATTTTTCTACACCCATATCTGTTAGACGTTCAATAGTATTTAAAGAGTTATTGGTGTGAATAGTCGATAATACTAAATGTCCTGTGATAGAAGCACGAACTGCGATTTGTGCTGTTTCCGTATCACGAATTTCCCCAATCATAATAATGTTTGGGTCTTGACGTAAAATAGAACGCAATGCAGAAGCAAATGTAAGCCCAATTTCTGAATTTACTTGTACTTGGTTAATTCCTTCAATTTCCATTTCTACTGGATCTTCTACAGTAATAATATTTGTATCTGGCTGATTCAAACGTTGTAAGATAGAATATAATGTAGTTGATTTACCACTGCCAGTAGCTCCGGTTACAAGAATAATTCCATTTGGTCTTTTTACCATTTCTAATACTTTTTTATAATTTATTTCACTAAAGTCTAGAGCTTCTAATCCATTAAAACTACGGCTGTAGTCTAAAATACGAATAACAACTTTTTCTCCATGGTTTGTAGGAAGACTAGACACACGCAAATCAAGATTTAAATCACGTATTTTTATTTTAATGGCTCCATCTTGTGGTAATCTAGATTCTGTAATATTCATAGAAGCAATAATTTTTACACGTGTTGTTAAGTTCTTCTCAACGTCTTGTGGAACATCTGCATAATCTTCTAGTGAACCGTCAATACGAATTCGAATAATCATGTGATTGCTACGGGGATCGAAGTGTATATCAGAAGCACCCCTTTTTGCTGAATCATATAAAATTTCATTTACTACATCAACAATAGGCATTTTATGAAAATCAAAAACACGTATCATTTTGTCAACCTCATTTCTTTTCAATTCTTTTTTTATTTCAATGACTAGCATTTAGCCTAAATATATTATATAATAGAAATAGAAAAATAACAATAATAAAGGAGCTATGTTATGCAAAAAAATAATAAGGGGTTTATTTTGGTAGAAACGTTATTAGTATCAGTGTTTATTCTAACGACACTGGTTTTTCTATTTGTTCAATTTCGTTCCATAAAAAAAGGATTTGATGATAGTTTTAAATATAATACTGTTACAGGAATGTATGCAGCTAGTAATTTTTCAACTTATATTAAAGAGGCTAGTTATGCTACACTTGTTGATGCATTAAAAAAAGAATGTGAAGGACAATCAGGATGTGAAAAAAAATATTATTTAGATCTTTCTACTTGTCCAGGACAATTATTAGATGAGCCAAATTATTGTGCTCGTTTAAAAGATATTTTAAATATTGAACATGTTTATTTTACATTTGAAGATTTATCTTTTTTATTACATTATTTAGATAGTACTACATATATGAATAACTCTAAAAATGGTACTGATATTAATCGTGAAACTAGAGATTATATCAAAAAAATAAAATATGATAAAGATGTCAATCGTTATCGACTGATAGTAGAATTTAAAGATGGTACTTATGCATCAATAAAAGTTACTGGATTTGGAGGCATATAATATGTTGAAACAGAATAATAAAGGGTTTACGGTTGTTGAGTTAGTGGTTTCTTTCGCACTAGCGATGATTGTTGCCTATTTTCTATTTAATTTACTTTATTCTTTAAAAAATTTAGCAGTAGATTCTAGATTAAAAACAGAACTTTTACAAAAACAAGCATTAATGGTTCGAGAATTAGAAGATGATTTAGAAAATAAAAAATTAGTTTTAGCTACAAATTGTGGTAAAAATTGTTTAGATTTCTTTTATGATGATGCGACAACAAAAAGATTGACTTTAGATACTACAAATCATTATTTTAGATATGGTATTTTTGCCTTAAAGTTATTAGAAGGTAGTTATTTTGGAATGATCGATGTATCGAATGAGCAAGTAATTACAACAGGTGGAGGTATTAAAAATGACTCTATCATTAAAATTAAAATACCAATTACTCATAAATTAGTGAAAGGAGATTACGGAATTAATATTGTTTATCAATATAATAGTTATGAAACCTCTTTTAATGATTTAGTTTTTGGTAATGCTTCAGATAATATTTTATATTTGAAAGGTTCTCAAAATATGGTGATTTCTACTGATACTCCATATCAAGAGCCGGGTTATTTTTGGTTAGATTCTAGTTCAACACAAAGAACAGATGGTGTTACTGTTTCAGGAACTGTTGGTAAATCAGAGGGGACTTATACTTTGACTTATAAAGTTACTTATAGCGGTAAAACTTATACTAGAACTAGAAATGTAACAGTAAAACAAAAAACATATGATTTTGATTATGTTAATTCCGCACAAGTTTTTCAAGCACCTTATAAGGGAACTTATCAAATTGAATTATGGGGTGCCGAAGGCGGTAGTGGAGATGCCGAAGGCGGTGGTAATGGAGCCTATACTTCTGGGAATATTGTATTAAATAAAGGTGAAAAATTATATGTTTATGTTGGTCAGGAAAATTCTACTTTTAATGGTGGAGGATCTTCTTCTGTTTCTAATAAAAAAGGTGGAGGAGCGACAGATGTTCGCTTATCTGGTGGAGCATGGAATGATGTAACAGGATTAAAGAATCGTATTATGGTCGCTGCTGGTGGTGGCGGAGTTACTTCTAATGCCGAAAATGCCCAAGGTGGAGTAGGTGGCACTTTAACAGGTGGAACTGGTTCAGCTCATATGTCAGTAATAACCGGTGATTATGTTGGTTATGGTGGTACACAAACAGCTGGAGGAAGAATTGGAAGCAGTGCTACTTCTGGATCAGCAGGTAAATTTGGAATTGGTGGAACTGGGGGAGTTGGTCCTGGTGATACGAGCCATGTTGGTGCTGGTGGCGGCGGAGGCTACTACGGCGGTGGTGGATCTGCATGGCATGCTGGTGCTGGTGGAGGATCATCCTTTATATCTGGTTATACGGGTTGTAATTCGGTAAATAGTAGTGGTGCGGCAAGTGGAAGCCCTAATCATTTTTCAGGCAAAGTTTTTACTAATGGGAAAATGATTGATGGTGGTCATCTTATGCCAAATGCAAGAACAGGTGTTGAAACCTTAGGAAATGAAGGCAATGGATATGCTAGAATTACTTTAATCAGTATTCAAAATTAAAACAAAAAAGGTATTAAATTTAATACCTTTTTACTATTTTAAGTGAAGGAGAAAAACAGTATATGAAATATAATAGTTTAATTCCAGAACTAAGCGTGACGGATTTTGAAAAAAGCAAAAAATTTTATCAATTACTTGGTTTTCATGTTGTATATGAAAGAAAAGATGATTATTTTGCTTTTTTACAATTAGAAAATAATCAAATTATGATTGAACAAATTAATCAGCATTGGAATACTGGAAAATTAGAATATCCATTTGGGCGAGGCATTAATATCAGTATGAGTGTTTCTAATATTGATCAATTTTATATGATTTTAAAACAAAAAAATGTAATTTTTTTCAAAGAATTTATGGTAAACAAATATCAGGCAAATGATACCATATATGAGGATAAAGAATTTTTAATACAAGATCCCGATGGTTATCTTTTAAGATTTAATAACTAATGTTCATTAGGGCATCCATAATTCAAATAAATAAAAAAACATGATTGATCCAATTGTGGCATGCAAAATACGTGCTGTTAAATAAGGAAAATATTTTATTTTGGTTTTACTTAATAATCCAATTAGTTGCATATGTACACTAAATCCTCCAAATGACAAAATCATGACTGTTAAAACGCCTTTCATTTTTAATGGAATATTTAACATACTGATATACTTTAATCCTTGAGTCATTTCAAAAAAACCATTCAAGATACTTTGCTGTAATGGTGGAAGGTGCAATTGCTGATTTAAAAGAGTGGTAATAATTAAGAAAGAAGTTGTAACACCTAAAATAAAAAGCAACGTTTGAATTGTATGATTCAAAGCATTAGTAAAAATAACTGGGAAACTTTCTTTTTGACTTATTCTTTTTTGATTTAAATGGTGAATTGCTTTTAAAATAGAAACATGGCAATTTGTCTTAGGGCTTGGATGATAATTTCTAAATAAAATACCTAAAATAATATTTGTCAAATAGTGACAAATTAAAATAAGTCCTCCTATTTCTTTGTTTCCTAAAAAAGAAATAGAAACTGCACCTAAAATAAATACAGGATTTGAAAAATGCGTAAAAAGTAGTATTTTAGTTGCTTCTTGATCATTAATCTTTTTTTCTTCTAATAATGCTTTTGTATATTTGGCATTTGATGGAAATCCTGATATAATACTCATAACAAAAATAAAAGCAGTATGATTTGAAATACGGAATACTCGGTTCATCAAAGGTTTTAAAAGTTCTCCTAAAAATTCAACAAAACCATATTGAATGAGTAGTTCAGAAAGTAAGAAGAAAGGAAATAATGATGGAAAAATATTATTTTTCCAAATTTGAAATGAGAAAATAACAGAAGACATCACTGCTTGTGATTGCGTTAATATGAAAACAGCAATACTTAATAACAATGTAATGATACTCATACTTATGACTTTTTGAAACATGTTTTTATCCTTTCTTTCATACCCTTATTAAGGAGGAGATTATGCTTAGTAAATTATATGAACAAATAAAAAAATTTTTACGTCATTATTATTTAGAATTAATTCTTTTTTTTGTAATTTATGCAATTTTAATGTTTCCAATTCCTTATGTTGTAGAAGCACCAGGTGGCATTATGGATATTTCAGAAAAAATTGAAATTGATGAAAAAATAAATACAAAAGGAACTTATAACTTGGCTTATGTATCTGAATATCGTGGATGTCTTATTACAGCAATTCTTTCTTATATCATACCTGATTGGGATTTACAAAAAATAGAAACAAAAGATATCAATGAAAATCAAGAAGCAACTTATTTAAGAAATCATTTGATGCTAGAAGAAGCAAATCAAGAAGCTATTTTGCTTGCATATCGTAAATCAGGTAAAGAGGTAAAAATAAAAAAAGAAATGATGTATATTACTTATCTTGATCCTAATATTGATTGGAAACTGAAAGTAGGTGATGAACTTTTAAAAGCAGATGGAAAAGTTCTAACTTCAAAAGATGATTTAACGAAAATTGTAAACCAAAAAAATGTTGGTGATACGATTCAAATGGAAGTAAAACGTAATAATAAACATTTGACGGTACCCGTGACAGTTCAAAAACAAGATGGCAAAAAGCTGTTAGGTGTAATTGTATCTTTTTTAAGAGAAATAGAAACAAAACCTGAAATAGAAATTACTTTTAAAAAAAGTGAATCAGGACCATCAGCAGGTTTTATGACAGCACTTACAATCTATCAATCACTTACTGATAAAGATTTGACAAATGGATTAAAAATCGTAGGCACAGGGACAATTGATACAAATGGGAATATAGGAAGCATTGGTGGTATTCATTATAAGTTAATGGGAGCAGAGAAAGCAAAAGCTGATATATTTTTTGTTCCTGAAGGTGAAAATTACCAGGATGCTAAAAAATTAAAAGAAGAAAGAAATTATAAAATAAAAATTGTAAAAGTTAAAACTTTTGATGATGCAATCAAATATTTAGAAAAACAAAAATAGAAAAAAGCTGTGGAAATATGGGCTTTTTTCTATTTTTTATGTTAAAATAAGTAAGTGGTGATGAAGTATGAAGTTGTGTGAAGTAGATAAAAATAAAGTAACTCCAATGATGCAACAATATATAGAACTAAAAGAGCAAAATCGTGATTTGATTTTATTTTTTCGTTTAGGAGACTTTTATGAAATGTTTTTTGAAGATGCAGAATTAGTATCGCGCGAGTTAGAACTTACTTTAACAGGTAAAAATGCCGGATTAGATGAACGAATACCAATGTGTGGAATTCCTCATCATGCAGCAAATATTTATATTGAAAAACTAATTGAAAAAGGTTATAAAGTAGGAATTTGTGAACAGTTAGAAGATCCTAAATCTGCTAAAGGAATTGTGAAGCGAGGAATTGTTCAAGTCATTACTTCAGGAACTGTAATTGATACTGAAAATCTAGATGAAAAAGAAAATAATTATATTGGAAATGTCATTGATTTTGGGCATGCTTATGGAATTAGTTATGCTGATATTACTACAGGTGCAATTTTTGTTTATTTAGTAGAACATCAACTTGCTAAAGTCGTTGGAGAAATTGTTAGTTTGGGTCTAAAAGAAGTAGTTGTTACTAGTAAAGTAGATACTAAATTAATTCATATGCTTCAAACACAATTTCATATTACAGTAAGTATTTATGACACAATTGAAACTTATGTGGAATATGAAAAATTATATCAAGATTTGTCTGATCCACGTTATATTGAGACAGTAAAACATTTACTTACTTATGTGACGGATACACAAAAACGTAGTCTTTCACATCTTCAAAGAGTACAGATAAGAGAATTAAAGAAATATTTACGAATGGATATTCATACAAAGAGAAATTTAGAGTTAACAGAGACGTTGCGTTTACATCAAAGAAATAATTCTTTAATTTGGTTATTAGATCGTACAAAAACAGCTATGGGATCACGTCGTTTAAAACATTTTATAGAAAATCCTTTAATTGATAAAGAAGAAATTAATAGACGCTATAATATGATTGATACTATGCTTGAAAAATTTATTCAAAAAGAAGATTTAAGCCATAATTTGTATGAAGTATATGATTTAGAACGTCTCAGTGGTAGAATTGCATTTGGTAGTGCAAATGCAAGAGATTTATTGCAACTAAAAACTTCTTTGGCAGTATTACCAGTAATTAAAGATTTATTAGCTGATTTGAATTACAATGAGACAATTGAAACACTTCCTGAATTATATCAAGTTCTAGAAAAAGCAATTTATGAAAATCCACCAATGACGGTTCGTGAAGGTTATTTAATTAAAGAAGGTTATTCTAGTAAATTGGACGAATTAAAAGAACTGAGAAAAGGTGGAAAAGATTTTGTTGCTCGTTTTGAGATGGAAGAAAGAGAACGAACGGGCATTAAAAATTTAAAAGTTGGTTATAATCGTGTGTTTGGTTATTATATAGAAGTTTCCAAAGGACAAGTAAGTCTTGTAAAAGATGAATATGGTTATGAACGAAAACAAACGCTTACTAATTGTGAACGTTATATTAGCCCAATTTTAAAAGAAAAAGAAGCTATGATATTAAATGCAGAAGAAGAAATTATTGAACTAGAGTATCAGTTGTTTACTGAAATCAGAGATAAAGTAAAAGAGTATATTCCTCGATTACAAGAAATTGCTCGTGTGATTAGTGATGTAGATGTATTACAGGCTTTTGCAACTGTAACAGAGGAGAATCATTATGTAAGGCCAGTGATTACGGATAAAAGGTATGTTGAAATACGTGATAATCGTCATCCAGTAGTTGAAAAAGTATTAGATGGTGAATTTGTTTCAAATGATATTGTTATGGATGAAAATACGGATATAGAATTAATAACAGGGCCTAATATGGCTGGTAAATCTACTTATATGAGAGAATTAGCTATTACTGTAATTATGGCTCAAATGGGTTGTTTTGTCCCTGCTAGTAAAGCGATATTACCAATCTTTGATGCAATATATACTAGAATTGGTGCGAGTGATGATTTGGTAAGTGGAGAAAGTACATTTATGGTAGAAATGAAAGAAGCAAATCATGCGATTAGTAATGCTACTTCTAAAAGTTTAATTTTATTTGATGAATTGGGTAGAGGAACTGCTACATATGATGGTATGGCGCTTGCACAAGCAATTATTGAATATATTCATAATCATATTCATGCTAAAACATTATTTTCTACTCATTATCATGAATTAACTGATTTAGAAACTACTTTACCAAAATTAAAAAACATTCATGTTAGTGCTTATGAAGAAGATGGTAACTTAGTATTTTTACATAAGATTAAAGAAGGCAGTGTAGATAAAAGTTATGGAATACACGTTGCAAAATTAGCAGATCTACCAGAAACCCTCATTCATCGTGCTAGTGAAATTTTAAAATTATATGAAGGAAATGATAAAAAAACAACGAGAGTGATTCAAGAAACATTACCATTAGAATTTGAAACAGAACAAGAAAGTGAAATTTCAAAACGTTTAAAAGAAATTGAACCATTAAATATGACTCCTATGGAAGCATTAACAACATTATTTGAATTAAAAGAGTTAGAAAAAAAGAAGTAGTATATGTATTATATTTTGTGGTATACTTTTGATATAAGGTGATAAAATGAAAGATATGTTAAAAAGAGATAAATGGTGGTTTTGGTTAATTTTATTATTAGTAGGAGAAACAGGCATTTTTAGTATTGTTCTTGCATTAACATTAGGTGATGTTTTTTCTAAAGATGCATGGTATGCAAAATGGTACTATTGGTTGATTGGAGTACTTTGTTGTTTCTTTCCAGCAGTGATTATGTTTGCTGTGTTTGAATTTCAAATTTTAACAATTGTGTCTAAGAAATTAGAAGTTCCTGGATCAGAGATTTATGCTTGTCCATATACATGGATGATATGCTTAATTGTTCCTATTTTAGGCTGGGCTATTCTTGCAACGATGATATTATATTTAAATATTTTCGCAATTGTTGCACTTTATCGTGGAAAAGGTGAAAAATTTATTGAAAATTAGAGGAGAACACTTGGAAGTTTTCCTTTTTTTTGTTATACTAGAAAGCAATTGGGGGGATTTTCATGAAAAAGGAGTTTGAACCTGTTAGTATTTTAATTCGTGGAAATGAAAAAAATAAAAATGAAATTATTTACAATAATATTATTGATAAAATGAATGAAATGAAATTATCAAAAGATGATCAAGTTGAATATTTAAAATCTAAGATTTCAATTTTAGAATTAGAAACGCACAATAAAGTAAGTTTGATGTTATCTATTATTATTTGCTTGATTTTTTTAGGACTTGGGATTTATTTTGTTGCAATTGATGTTTATTTATTTGGTTGTTTTGTCTCTTTTTTGAGTGTATTTATTTTAATGTTTAAAATGTATCAATCTTTTAAAATAAGTATGAGTATTACAAAACCTGATAATTATGACAGAATTGAACACTTGAGAGAAATTTTAAATCAACGTTTAAAATAATAATTACATAGATATAAAGTAAATTGAAATAGAGATTCTTTTATTATTTCTATTTTTTTTAAATTATGTTAAAATGGAATAGGTGAGAATTATGGAACAACTAACAAGAACTGAATTAAGAAAAAAAATTATGACAATTTTATATCAAATTAATGTTTATCAAAAGAACAAAGTATCTTATCAATTAGAAGATGTTATGAAAGAAAATTGTGAAATAGAGAATGAATTTGTAAAAGAGATTGTGTATGGAGTATTAACTTATCAAAATGAAATTGATGCACTTGCTAATAAGTATTTAAAAAATTGGACGATTGATCGTTTAGGAAATACAGATCAAGCAATTTTACGTATGGGAATTTATGAATTAAAATATACAGAGACACCTCCAGTTGTAGCAATTAATGAAGCAATTGAACTTGCAAAAGATTATAGTGATGATGATGTTAGAAAAATGATTAATGCAGCTTTAGATGCCATTTATCATGATATATTAGATGCATAGCATCTTTTTTTGTATATGTCTTAAAAACTATTGAACGTATGTTTGTATTTTGATATAATGATTATGGTGATGTTATGGATATCAGTAAATATTTGACAGTAGGTGCTTTGACTAGATATTTAAAGATGAAATTTGAAACAGATACTCACCTTAGAAAAGTCTATTTAAAAGGTGAAATATCTAACTTTAAAGCACATACAACAGGTCACTATTATTTTTCTATTAAAGATGAAACAAGTAAAATTAATGCTATTATGTTTGCTTCTAACGCACGTAAAATGAAATTTATTCCCAAAGATGGTATGAAAGTATTATTAATGGGAAGAGTAAGCGTATATGAAGCTACAGGAAATTATCAAATTTATGTTGAAGATATGATTGAAGATGGTGTTGGTAATTTGTATGTTGCTTTTGAACAATTAAAAGAGAAACTTTCTAAGGAAGGATTATTTGATAAAAAGTATAAAAAGCCAATTCCAAAATATCCGGAAAAAATTGGAATTATCACTGCACCAACAGGGGCAGCTATTCGTGATATATTATCGACGATTAAAAGACGATATCCAATATGTGAAACGATATTATTTCCAAGTTTAGTACAAGGCGATTTAGCCAAAGATGATCTTGTAAAAAAGATAGAATTAGCGCAAAATTATGATTTGGATGTATTAATTGTGGGACGTGGTGGTGGTTCACTTGAAGATATGTGGCCATTTAATGAAGAATGTGTAGCACGTGCTATATTTGCTTCTAAAGTACCTGTAATTAGTGCAGTGGGTCATGAAGTTGATTATACTATTAGCGATTTTGTTAGTGATCTTAGAGCACCAACACCGACTGGTGCAGCAGAAATGGCAGTTCCTCATATTTCTGAATTAGAGGAGCAATTAAAACAGTATCAAGCTCGTATGAAAGAAGCAATGAATAAAACTATTAATTATCAAAAAATTTATTTTGACAGTTTGAAAACAAGTTATGTATTAAAGAATCCAAATGCCATTTATGAACCAAAAAAACAACAATTGGATTTAACTTATGAAAAACTGAGAACAACTGTTATGAATCAATTACAACAAGTAAAAAATGAATTTATTATTTTAAAACAATCTTCTATTTTAAAAAAACCAAATAGATTATATGAATCATCAGAGCAACAATTAAAGCATGTTATTGATAAATTGGAAATGTTAAATCCTTTATCTATTTTGGGGAGAGGATATGCTATTTCTTATCAAGAAAATCATTTAGTTAAAAAAATAGAAGATGTCAAAGTTGGTGAATTATTGCAAATTAGAATGCAAGATGGAATTGTAAATACTAAAGTATTAAGTAAGGAAGGATTAAAATCATGAAAAAAGAAGAAATGAAATTTGAAGATAAAATGAAAATATTAGAACAAACAATTAATGAATTAGAAAGTGGCGAAGTAGATTTAGAAGAATCAATAAAAAAATATACAGATGCTATGAAATTAGTTCAGGAGTGTGATAAACAATTAAAAGAAATTGAAGAACAAGTATCAAAAATTGTATTAGAAGATGGAACAGAACAAGATTTTTCTATTGAAAGAGAAGAAAATACTTTAGATTAAATGCCAAAAAAAATTGGCATTTTTTTGTTACTATAATATTTTTTTTCAAGTTCATAATAATAGTGTAGTCTATCGATAAATGTAAGGAGATGAATTATGAAATTAAAAAAATTTTTATTGGTTTTTCTTCTAACATTTATTATTATACCAACACATACGCTGGCTTATTCAGATCAAGTATATATTGGTGGAGATAATATAGGAATTGAATTACGTTCAAAAGGTGTTATGATTATAGGAACATATAAAGTAAAGAATAGTTATCCTGCCAAAGAAGCAGGATTAAAAAGTGGTGATATGATTGTAGCGATTAATAATCAAAGTATTATGAGTATCAATGATATGGTTCAAGTAATTCATGAGCATGAAAATGATGAAAGTATTAAGGTTACTTATATAAGAGGTTTAGATAAAAAAACAACCGATTTAAAAATTGAAAAAGAAGACTCTATTTGCAAAACAGGTTTATATGTAAAAGATAGTATTACAGGAATTGGTACACTTAGTTTTATCGATCCTAATACCAAAAAGTTTGGTGCGTTAGGTCATGAAATTATCGAAAAAGAGACTGGTAAAATATTAGAAATTAAAGATGGTAAAATTTTCGATACTAGTGTTACAAACATAGTACGTAGTGAAGTTGGCTCTCCAGGGGAAAAGAATGCAAAATTTTATTCTGAGCAAGTGAATGGAGATGTATTTGCAAATACAGAGGAAGGAATATTTGGAAATTATACAGATACAATTTCTAATAGGAAATTATATCCAGTTGCAACTCCAGATGAAATTCAATTAGGAAAAGCCTCCATGTTTACTGTAATTGAAGGAACACAGGTGAAAGAGTATGAAATTGAAATACTGAAAATAAGTGATAATTCTGAAAAAAATAAAAATATTTTATTTACGATTACGGATACTGAATTATTAGAAAAAAGTGGGGGAGTCGTTGCTGGTATGAGTGGTTCACCAATTGTGCAAAATAATAAAATAATCGCTGCTGTTACTCATGTTGTTGTCGATAGTCCGACTAAAGGATATGGGATATTTATTACAAATATGTTAGAAGAATCGGAAAAGTAAGATATATATCTTACTTTTCTTGTATAATATAAAAAGAGGTGGACTATGAATTATCAATTATTAATAAATAAAAACCATCCTATTTGCGAAGAAACAATTCATAAGATTGATCTTGTACCAATTGTAGAAAGAAACATGGTTTTTTATTTAGAACGAAAAGTGAGAAAAAAATATTTAAAGTTAAAAAAGAAAGTATTTCATAAAGCAGGCATTATTATAGCAATAGATAGCGGTTATCGTAGCATTGAAGAACAAAAAGAAATACTATCTGAAATACAAAAAGAATATGGTATAGAATATGCAAGAAAATATGTTTCACAGCCTTATAAGAGCGAACATCATACTGGATTAGCTATAGATTTAACGTTAAATATAAATGGTTATTATTTAGAAAATAATTATGAATTAGAAAAACATATAACCGAATTTAAACAAATATATAAATTTTTACCATATTTTGGTTTTATTTTAAGATATCCTAAAGGAAAAGAAAATATGACTGAAATTTCATTTGAACCATGGCATATTCGTTATGTAGGAGTAAAAACAGCAAAATATTTAAAAAAGAATAATCAAGTATTAGAGCAATATAAAAAGAAGTATTTATAATAAATACTTCTTTAATTCTTGTGTCATTACTTCATAACCTTTATCGGAAAGATGTAATCCTTCTTTCGTATATTCTAATTTTAAATTTCCATCTTCATCTGTAAATTTATCATGTAAATTAATATATGTAACATTATATTTCTCACATAACTTCTTAATTTCATCATTCATAACATTTATATTTTTATTTTTTCTTTCATCAACGATATCGTGATTAATTTTTTCATCATCGCCATGATTAACAGGCAAAATACTTTCAATATAAAGCTCTGTATCAGGAATTAAATCTTGGAGACGAATAATAATATTTTCAATATTTTCAATTGCTTCTGTATTTTCTAAATCTCTAGTCATTTGATCATTTACACCAATCAAAAGAAAGATTTTTTTAGGATTATAATCTACCGCACGATCTTTTATATGGGATAAAATATTACTAGTCGTATGACCACTAATACCACTATTAACATAGTCTTTATTATGAAAATATTTTTGCAAATCATACATTTCTGTAATAGAATCACCTAAAAATACAATTTTCTTTTTTTCGATGGTTTCTTTTTCTTGTACTTCATTGGTTATTTTTTTATCAATTGTATATTTAAAATAAAATGTTTGAAAAATTTGTGAAATAAAAAAAAGAATCATAAGTATGAAAAGATACATTTGTCTTTTTTCAATTTTATTTAATTTATGTGAGAATAATTTTAATATTTTTTCAGTAAAACTTTTCTTTTTTTCAGAATAGTTCATGTTATCAACTCCAACTTTTTAAATTATATAAAAATGTGATATGCCAGTCAATTGTTTTCTTGAAATCCGAAAAGAAAACATGTATAATATATGTCACATATGTAAAGGAGAATCGGTATGACAGGAATAAAAACATCTGATGACAGTGTGATTTCAATGAAACAAGCTTCTATGAAAACCTTTGAAAGTAACTCATTAAAACTTCCATATTTTGAATTTGATCCGCCACTTTTAATTCCTAAGAAGAATAAAGCATTTATTCATCATTATGCATTGAAAGTAGAAAAATTAGCTGATTGTTATTATGAAGTTTTTGATTGTAATGGAATAAGTTATTTATATGACGCAAAATATCATACTATTTTAGGAAAAATGGGAAAGTGTTTTCAGGCTGAAAGTTTAAAAGAATGTTATCATACGACAACACCGCTTACTTTTCATGATAAAATAGTTCCATATAAAACTCAATTATTTCAAAAAATCAAACCATTTTATAATCAAATTCATAAACTTTATTTATTAGATGGAAGCTGTTATTTATATGATTTAGAAAGAAACGAAATTATTGGCCCTTATAATCATCAATTAAATTATTTAAGCCATTGTACTTTTGAGCATTTAATTGGTTATTTATACGCTATTTCAAATGCAAAAGAAACCTATATTTATGATATAAAAAATAATGAAATTATTGAAACAGTAAACTCTAAAGAAGATTTTTGTTATCGCTCAATTCCTAATGTAGAAAATGAGGTTATAGTACATACAAAATATGGTGAATTTTTATATCAAACGAAATCTGGAAAAATTTTAACACCTATGTTTAGTATGATTGGTTCTTTTCGAATTTATAACCATGAGATTTTAGAATATTCAGAAGCTACATTTAAAACTTATTTATGTGCCAAAGAAAATTCTAATTATATTACGGGTGCGATTAATCTAGATGGCACTTTTGTTGATAAAGCAATCACTCATGTACACGATGGCCATGGGACAGTTTACTATTTAGATAATGGTATGGAAAATGAAAAAAATTCATATCAAAAAATATTAAGTAATTTAAAAAATAAATAAAACAGAGTATCCTAAAATACTCTGTTTTATTAAAAGTAAATAAGACATGAAGTCAAAAACATTAAAATCATGCCAATTAATAAAATAATTGCGATTATTTGATTTGCATTTATTTTTTTTCTTTTTGCTTTTGGTTTGTTTTTCATACGCCACCTCATGTTACATTATACTATGTTCATAAAAAAAATGGAATAAAAAAACTTTTATTTCATAATTTTTATTAGAGGTGGATTATGAAAAAAATATGGGACAAGATATTTCATAAATTTCGAACAAATAAACGATTTATTGTATTTTTATTTACATTGTTATTTATGGGGGTTTTATTTGGTGCATTGTTTGCAGTAAAATTAAATTCAAATGATTTACAAGAAATTAAAACATCACTAGAATCTTTTTTTAAATTATTAAATCAGAATAAATTAAATTTTTTATCTACTTTTTTTCAATCTTTTAGTGCTAATGTCATGTTTTTAATTGCTATTTTTTTCTTTGGTATTTCTGTTGTGGGAATTCCACTTACTATTATCTTATTTTTTATGAAAGCATTTACATTAGGATTTACTATTGCTTCGATTATTAAAATTTATCATATGAAAGGTTTGGTTTATAGTTTTATTTATATTTTTCCTCATCAAGTGATTAATATCTTAGTATATATTTTTTGTATTATGTTTTCCATTAGTTTATCAATGACTTTGGTATCAGCATTATTAAAAAAGAAAACAGTAGATTTTTCTCTTATTATGAATCGCTATATATTTGTTTTTATAGTTGCATTCGTTTTATTAGTATTTACTTCTCTTATGGAAACATATCTTATGCCATTTTTATTTCATTCCATATTTTCGTGACATTGTTTTTCAATGTCTTTTATAGTATAATAAAATAAGAAATGAGGGTGTATTATGAAGCGTGTTGTAATTGGAATGAGTGGTGGAGTAGATAGTAGTGTAGCAGCTATTTTATTAAAAAAACAAGGGTATGAGGTAATTGGATTATTTATGAGAAATTGGGATAGTTCAATGAACAATGATTTTTTGGGGAACCCTAACTTAGATGAACCAATCTGTCCACAAGAACAGGATTATAATGATGCATTAGCTGTATGTCAAAAAATTGATATTCCATTACATAGAGTTGATTTTGTACAAGAATACTGGGATTATGTATTTACATATTTTTTAGATGAATTAAAAAAAGGCAGAACACCTAATCCAGATATTATGTGTAATAAGTATATTAAATTTGATATGTTTTTAAAAGAAGCTAAAAAATTAGGGGCTGACTATATTGCAACAGGACATTATGCTAGAATGATAGATGGTAAATTATATCGTGGTGTTGATAATAATAAAGATCAAACATATTTTTTAAGTCAATTATCTAAAGAACAATTAAAAGATGTATTATTTCCGATAGGTGATTTAGATAAAAGCAAAGTACGTGAAATTGCAACACAATATGATTTAATTACGGCAAAAAAGAAAGATTCAACAGGAATTTGTTTTATTGGTGAAAGAAATTTCACAAAATTTTTAGAAAATTATTTACCAAATCAACCAGGAGATATTATTGATATTGATACGATGAATAAAATAGGGGAGCATATTGGGTTAATGTATTATACAATTGGACAACGTCGAGGATTAAATATTGGTGGTACTAAAGAAAGAATGTTTGTTGTCGGAAAAGATTTGAATAAAAACATTTTATATATTTCTTATGGTGAAAATGATTATTTAATTAGTGATGCATGTATTATTGACCAAGTAAATTTTAATACTGATATGAGACCTACCACTTGTACTGCTAAATTCCGTTATCGTCAACCAGACAACGAAGTCACTTTAGAATACTTGGAGAATGGTGAAATAAAAGTTCATTATCCACAAGGAGTAAAATCAGTTACACCAGGTCAAGCTTGTGTACTTTATTTAGGTGAACAATGTTTAGGTGGTGGAATTATTAAAGAAGTTCAAAAAGATGGAAAGAAATTGTGGTATTTATAACTGTCAGTTTAACATAATTATACTTTTACTTTACACTTGACATTTGACTGTGAAGTGATAAAATGATAATAGGAGGTCGTGGTGAGATGCAAATGTTAAATGATATACTGCATGAATTAGGAATTTCTAAAGTAAAATTAGCAAAGTTTTTAGGTGTATCACGCCAAATGGTTTATAATTATTTAGAATTGGATGATATTAATAAATGGCCTAAAGATAAAAAAGTATTATTGTTAAACTTATTAGGAGTAAAATCAGCTGAAGAAATTAATGATTTAAAGATTGATACAGACTATATTATGAACGTGGAAGCAAGATTAAATAGTTTATGTGATATGAATCATCAAGCTGATCAAAATGAGCGTAATAATATATATCATGGGCTTGGAAAAAAACAAGCAGAACTTATGCATAATATTGTAGACTTAATGAAAGAAAATTTAGAAGAAGACGATAAAAATTTAGAAAATTATTATACATATCAATATTTATATCATTTTATGCAAGCAATGGAATCTTCTAAAGAATTAAAATATATATTAGGATATATTTCTAAATCAATGGGGTTTGTAAAACCTTTAGAATTTGTATTTGATGAAGAGGAACAATTTGTATTTGAAAGTATTATGTTCTCTGCCATGACGTTATATAATAATGGTGGTGCTTCTAAATCTAAAGTTGCAGAATCACATCGTCGTTTTGTAAATCAAATCGAACATCGTATGGAAGAAAAATTAAGTCGTACATTAGAATTAAATACAATTAAAGTACAAGCTTTAAAAGAATTAGGATATACAGAAATTAATGAAAAAAATGCTTCTGAAGTATTTGAAAAAATTGCTGAAATTCAATCTAGAAAAGTATGTGATTAATAAAGTAGGGGAGACTCCCCTTTTTATTTTTAAATAATTTTTTATTTAAGCACTCTACCTATAGTTTTAAAAAATAGAAGAAAATGATAACATATGATTAATAATGATTCATAGTATTTAAATATTATTTGATATGATATTCATTAAAATATAATTAAGTATATTATATATTAGTTAAAAATAAAAAATGAAATGATAATTTTTATTATATCGTGGTTATAATAATAACATAAGATTTAAAAAAATTTATTTCATATTATATATTGTTTTAATCATAATTATAAATGATTATTATAAAAACATTCAACTTATCATAATATATATTATGTTAACTTCGAACGATCAAAAAAAGTAGGAGATATTACTCTCCTATTATGAATGATTTTTTTCTAATTGTGTTATATGATTTATTTTTTCTGTTTTTGAGACACAACTATATTTTTTTAATTGCTGATATATATCATCTATTTGTTGTTTTGTATAAATAATTGGTGAATTTATTATATCTACATTTATAATAGTCTCTAAATCTTTTAATTGCATAATAATACAGTTTTGTTCTGTATGTCGTATTTCTTTCAATGTACAGTGATTAGAAAAAACAATATAAGAAGATAGACGATGATTTGTAGTTAAAAATTGATTTAATAATAGATTTAAACATTCTAGATGTTTTTTGTTTTGCCATATGGGATTAAAGAAATGATATTTTGAATTTTTATTAAAAAATTGTGTCCAATAGCGGTATTGTTGATTACCATATATAAAGCCATGGAAGTTTTTGGATTCAATGACATAAAGTCCTGTTGTAGTGATAAAAATAATATCAATTTCACATGTGTTTTGCTTTTGATCTTTTAAATAACAATTAGCAATAATTTTATGATAATTTTCGTTTTTGTCTAATGTTTGAAAAATGTAATATTCTAGTGGTGCACCAGTATCATTGATGATATCAGTTTTAAAATTTTTTGTTTCATTGAAATAATTACTATCTAATTCTTTTTGTTTATTTGTTAAATATTTTAACTTTTCATATTTTAATTCTCGATTGAATAAATAACATACACAGATTAAAACAATTGCTAATAAAGTATAGATAATAATGCTTTCCATCTTACTACTCCCCTTCTCTATTCTAGTTATTATAAAAAAATAGTGAAGTAATATTCGAAATAATTGATTTCTTCTATACTACTTCACTACTCTTTTAACAGTTTCATTATAGCAAAAAAAATAAATTTTTGTCAATTTTTTTGGAATAATATGGAATAAAAATTTATAAGCATTTTGAATATATTTTTTGGTTTGTTCCATACTAGTAATGGGTGATCAAAATGAGTAAGAAAAATCAAAAAGCTGAAAATTGTTCAAAAAATCAAAAAGCTAACAACAAGATGAATAAAAACAACAAAGCAAATAATAAAATGAACAAATCTAATGATGCAGTAAATGAATCAAGCATTGGCTTTGATGATGATGAAAGTGATTCATTTCATCTAATTTAAAAGAATACGATTGTATTCTTTTTTTATATAAAAATATGACTAAATAACATAACGATAGTCCCAAGAAAGAAAAAGAAAAAGGTCTTTGTTCGTTGATGATATTGTAGTGCTGTTGGTAATAGTTCATAACATGAAATATGAATCATAATTCCTGCTATCATTGCATATATCATACCCATGATAGTTGGAGTAATCCAAGTACTTAAAAACAAAAATGCAATGATAGCACCTAATGGTTCTGATAAACTAGAAATTAAAGTATATAAAAATGCTTTTAAACGGCTATTTGACGAGTAATAGATAGGAATTGATATTGATATACCTTCCGGGATGTTATGAAGCGCTATGGCACATGTAAGTGCTATTCCTACATCTATATTTCTATTTGCTGTAAGATAAGTAGCTATACCTTCAGGAATATTATGTAAAATAATTGCAATAAAAGATATCATCCCTACTCTTTTCAATTGATTACTTTTACTTGGAACTTTTTCATCAATGAAAATAGACAAAATGACACCAATACAAATTCCGATCATACAAAGTAAACAAGAAGGAATTATATAAAAATCAGCATTCAAGTTTTGAAAACTAGATGGGATTAAATCAAAACAAGAAACAGTAATCATGACTCCAGCTGCAAAGCTAAGAGCAGAAATTAAAATCGTTTCTTGATGCTTAAAATGAATAAATATAAAAATGGTTCCTAATAAAGTTGAAAGTCCTGCTATGGTTGATAAGATAAAAGCTAAATAAGAATATTCCATAGTTTCACCTGTTTCATTATATGAAAAAAAAGAAAATTTATCTTAATTTTCTTAATTTTTCTTTTGCTTCACTACTAATTCTTTTAGAGTCACATATTTTTGAAATTGCTTTATGATATACCCATGAATTAATATTCGTTTCTTGTAAAAAAGAATATGTTTTGTTAGGATATTTAATATAACACATTGAAATTAACCAACTATGAGCCATGGATACATAGTAGTGATCTAAATAATCATGTTCACATATTTTTAACACTATATCAATGTATTGATCATTGATATAGTAATTCAATAATAATACAAGACCAAATCTTATGATATAAGGATTTTTTTCTTTTAAACACTTCCTAATAAAAGAAAAACCTTCTATTTGTTGTTTTTTAAATTGTTTTAAATTAGAACATGTTGAATCATTAATTGCCCAATTATCTATATAAGGAAAAAACTTCTCAATTTCACTTAATAAGTCTTGAAAATTACATTTTAAATATCCTAGAGAATATCCATATAAAGCTATTTTTTCATATGTATCAAACGTTTCTTCATAAAACCATTTAGGATTATCTCTCGTTATTTCTTTTGCATATTTTTTTAACAAGGGAGCCCTTACTCCTAAAATGGGATAATTAGAACTGACGATTTTTTTTAAAAATTTCTGATATGTAAGATCACAATTTTCTTGTATAAATAAATCAATCTGATGATTCAATTTCATTTAAAAAACTAGTTCCTATTTCTTTTTTTACTCCATGGAAATTATCTACGATTGTTTCTCCTAAATCGGCAAATGTTTTTCTAATTGCTAATCGTTTTCCAATAGAAAATGATTTATTATAAATAAATAATGGTACATTTTCTCTAGTGTGATCCGTACCTGTCCAAGTTGGATCATTTCCATGGTCGGCAGTAAAAATAAGTAAATCGTCTTGTTTTAAATGTTCTATCATTTCAGGAATATAACTATCTAATTCTTGTAATGCATTAGCATATCCTTCTACATTACGACGATGCCCATATTTAGAATCAAAATCATTTAAATTAGCAAAGCACAATCCGTGAAAATCTTGATCCATTACTTTGATAATTTTTTGAATTCCATCTAGATTATCTTTTGTTTTAATACTTTTTGTAATTCCACGATGATTAAAAATATCACTAATTTTACCAATTGAAATGATATCTAATCCTATTCTTTTTAATTCATCTAAATCGGTGATACCTGCTGGATCTAATGCATAATCATGACGATTAGCTGTTCTAGTAAAATTTCCAGGAGTTCCAATAAATGGTCGTGCAATAATTCTTCCTACTTTGTATTCTGGTTTTTTAGTAATTTCACGTGCAATTTCGCAAATATGGTATAGTTCTTTTAAAGGAATAATATCTTCGTGAGCTGCTATTTGTAAAACACTATCAGCGGAAGTATATACAATCATTGCACCAGTTTGCATGTGGGCTTGTCCTAATTCTTCAATAATGGCGGTTCCACTTGCATTTTTATTACCAATTACTTTTCTACCAGTTTTTTCTTCTAATTCTTGTATCAATTCTTTTGGAAAACCTGTTTCAGTAAAAGTTTTGAATGGTACTTTAGTAATAATTCCCATCATTTCTAAGTGACCAGTTAATGTATCTTTTCCATTACTAATTTCTTCCATTGTTGTATAACAAGCAATTGTTTTATCATCTGTATGATGTAATAAATTATATAAACCTAATTGTTTAAAATTTGGTAATTGTATATTTGTTTTTTCAATAATGTGTTCTAATGTATTGGCTCCTTTATCATGGAATTTGTCTGCGTCTTTTGCATTTCCAATTCCTACCGAATCCATAACGATTAAAAATATTCGTTTATATTCCATGTTATCTCCTCTTTTCTTCTTCTTTTTTTTGTTGATACGCTGCATTAATTGTCTTTATTGCTGTTTTGAAATCAGGGAAAGTTTCCGTTTCATAATGATCATCAATTTGATGTGCCCTTGCAATCGCACGAATAGATTCATTTAATTGTAATTCTATATTTTGAATTGTATCGGCTAGATTTTGAGTAATATACTCAGGTAAAAAAACTTGAAACTGATGCATAGCACGTATCATAACTGTTAATTTTAAATCACTAAGTCCACAAAATAATTGAAAAGGACTTGCGTTTAACAGATGTTCTGCATTTTTAATATATCCTTTTAATATATAATAACGGATAATTTCATCGTGTATATATAATATTTTTCCTTTTTTATATTTTATTCCTTTTCGATTGATATTTTGATCTACTTGTATTGGACGTATTGGTAAAATAGTACCTTTTAAACTAACTAAATATCCAATATCTAATCGTTGATTTATAGAAGCCATATAATCCTCCTTTTAATCACCATGAGGGTGATATTTATAATTTTCTTTTAATTCTTCATTAGAAACATGAGTATAAATACCAGTCGTACTAATAGAAGAATGCCCTAATAATTCTTGAATACTTCTCAAATCCGCTCCATTTTCTAATAAATGAGTTGCAAATGAATGTCTCAAGGTGTGTGGTGAAAAAGATGTTTTAATATCCTTTTCTTTCGCTAATTTTTTTAAAATTTTGAAAAAGCCTTGTCTTGTCATGCATTTCCCATGATTATTTAAGAATAAATCGTCTGTATAATCTTTCTTTAATAATTGAGAACGATAAATTTCTAAATATAATTTTAAATAATGAATGGCAATTTCCCCAATAGGAATAATACGTTCTTTATTACCTTTTCCCATTGTTCTTACAGTTTCATTGATAAAATCAATATCGTGAATTTTTAAATTTACTAATTCACTGACTCTTAATCCTGTTGCATACATTAGTTCTAACATTGCTTTATTACGATAACTATAGGCATCTTTTAAAGTGATATCCAATAATTTATCAACTTCTTCTATCGTTAATACTTTGGGTAAAGCTTTTTTTGTTTTTGGGAGTTCAATGGTAGACATTGGATTATTAGCAATTATTTTCTCAATTAATAAAAATTTATAAAATCCACGAATACATGATATTCTTCTAGAAATACTTTTTGGACTCTTCTTTTGATCTTTTAAATATTTTAAGTATAATTTAATATCTTTTCTTTCAATATGATAAATATCTTTTTTTAATAAATTCATCATAAAGTTTTGATAATCTTTTAAATCTGCTGCATACGATGCAATGGTATTTTCACTATATTTTTTATCTATTTGTAGATAATTTATAAATTCTAAAATACATTCATGAAATTGGTTCATATTCTCACCATACTCATTTTATCACAAATCAAACAATTACTAAAGTAAAATAAAAGAAATTTCCGTCTCTCTCTCTTTTTTATTTTGTCGAAATTTGTTACAATAAATATTGTGGTGATGGTTATGAATGAACCTTTAGCAGTAAAAATGCGACCAAATTCTTTAAAAGATGTAATTGGTCAAGAACATTTAGTTGGTAAAGATAAAATTTTATATAATTTGGTGAAAAATAAACGTTTATTTTCTATGATTTTATATGGAAAACCAGGAATTGGAAAAACTACAATTGCTCATGTTTTAATTAGTGAGTTAGGATTAAGATATCGCATGTTAAATGCTACTATTCACAATAAGAAAGATTTTGATGTTGTAATTGAAGAAGCAAAGATGTATGGTGGTTTGACAGTTATTATGGATGAAATTCATCGTTTAAATAAAGATAAACAAGATTTATTACTTCCCTATTTAGAAAGTGGTTTAATTACTTTGATTGGTATGACAACTTCCAATCCTTATCATAAAATCAATCCTGCAATTCGTTCGCGTTGTCAAATCTTTGAATTACATGAATTAGAAGAAAAAGATATTGAAAAAGCTTTAAAGCAAGTTGTTAAAAAAGAAATATTGCCTAAAATGAAAATTGATGCAAAAGTATATGGATTAATTGCTAGAATGTCAGGTGGAGATCTTAGATATGCATATAATTTATTAGAGGTAGCTTACTACTCTAGTCGTGATTTTCATATTACAGAAGAAGTTATTTCATCAATTAATAGTAAACCTGTTTTTTTTCATGATAAAAATGAAGATGGTCATTATGACGTGCTTAGTGCTTTTCAAAAATCAATTCGAGGTAGTGATGTAGACGCAGCTTTACATTATCTTGCCAGATTAATAGAAGCAGAAGATTTGGATAGTATCTATAGGCGTATGAGTGTGATTGCTTATGAAGATATTGGATTAGCAAATCCTAGTATGGGGCCTAAGGTGATGGCAGCAATTGAAGCAGCAGAGTTAGTTGGCCTTCCAGAAGCTAGAATACCTCTTGGAACGGTAGTAGTCGAACTGGCTTTATCTCCAAAATCAAACACCGCACATATTGCCTTAGATGCCGCTTTAAATGATATTCGTAGTGGCAATACTGGGAATGTTCCAAATCATATCAAAACATCGTCAAAAGATTATAAATATCCCCATGATTATCCTAATGCATATGTAGCACAACAATATTTGCCAGATCGTATTAAAAATAAAAAATACTATCATCCGAAAGGAAATTCCAAATATGAAAAAATGTTAAAAGAAATTGATGAAAAAATATGGAACATAAAACAAAGAATGAACAAGGAGGGTTTATGAAAGTAGGAATATTAGGGACTGGTGCTTATGGTTTAGCACTTGCCTTCTCTTTTTTAGAAAATACAAAAGATATTACAATGTGGACAAAATTGCCACAAGAATATGAAGAAATCATAACCACAAGAGAAAACAAAAGAGTATTAAATGGAATTCATATTCCAGAGTCTATTCACTTTACTTTAAATATGGAAGAAGCAATCTCTGGAAAAGATTTAATTGTAATTGCCATTCCAACTGAATATATTGATAGTATTTTAGAAGATTTGAAAAAATATATTCAAAATCAAATTGTATTAATTGCATCTAAAGGTATTTCAGAAGATGGTATGTTTATTCGTGATAAGATAAAAACATTTATATCCGATGATAAGATTGCAGTGATTTCAGGACCAAGTTTTGCAATTGATTTAGCAAATCATGTTCCAATTGGATTATCACTTGCTTCTACTTCTAATGATACTATAAAGCTAGTAGATCAAGCTCTTTCCGGAAAGCATTTAAAACTTAGAAAAACAAATGATGTATTAGGTGTAGAAATTTGTGGCGCAATTAAGAATGTTATTGCAATCGCAAGTGGAATATTAGATGGAATGAACTACCCTATTTCAACAAAAGCAATGTTAATTACAGAGTCATTACATGATATTAAAAATATAATTTTTTCTTTAGGTGGCGATAAAAAAACAATTTTATCATTTGCTGGTTTTGGTGATATTTTGTTAACTTGTACTAGTGAAAAAAGTAGAAATTATTCATTTGGACGCACAATAGGTATTGGGAATCATGAAGAGATTCAAGAATATATGAATACTCATACAATTGAAGGTTTAACAACTATCTATGGAATTCGTAAAATGATGGAACACACACATATAGAAATGCCTATGATTTCACTTATTTATGATATTATTAATGAAAAACAAGAAAAAGAAGCTTTATTAGACTTTTTAATTACAAAAGAATAAAAAAAAGGAAGGATGATTATAATACCTTTAAAGTTCACACTAAATAAAAAGAACCAAAATATGGTAAA